>CAYYKS010000001.1:0-34726 GCA_964469255.1 uncultured Candidatus Saccharibacteria bacterium
TTTACTGCAAAAATAAAAGAAGGAGATGCATTTATGATAGTTACTCCAGAATACAATCATGGAATCCCAGGGGTTTTAAAAAATGCCATTGATTGGGTTTCGCAAGAATGGAACAACAAGCCAGTAGCATTTGTTAGTTATGGAACTGTCGGTGGTGCTAGATCAGTCGAGCATTTACGTTTGGTTGCTATTGAACTACAAATGGCTCCGATTCGGGAATCTATAAATATAAACGGCGAACAATATTTTCCAGTGCTTTTTGGTAAAGCTACAGCGGAGGAACTTTTCCCAAATTATGTTGATAAGGCAAAACTCATGAACACGCAACTATTGTGGTGGGCACATGCATTAAAGAAAGCGCGAGAGTAGTGGTATGATGTATTTATGTATCGCATAAATAAAACCCTAATATATTTTCTAATTATGACCATTGTTGGATCTTTTTTTGCTATTCATATCATTGTAAAAGCTTACGATGTTGCTTACGCTCCCTATTTAATTGAGTAAAAATTAATGCTATGGTGTAGAGATGGCTGGCATCTTTAAATTACATAATCCATTCCAACCCGCGGGGGATCAGCCCGTGGCTATTTCTAAATTAGTAGAGGGACTTAATAAAGGTATGAAAAAGCAGACTTTACTGGGGGCCACAGGCACAGGTAAGACTTTTACTATGGCGAACGTTATAGCACAGTATAACAAGCCAGCTTTGGTCATAGCCCATAATAAAACTCTAGCAGCCCAGCTCGCACAAGAATTTGAGAGTTTTTTTCCAGATGCTGCTGTGCACTACTTTGTTTCCTATTACGACTACTATCAGCCAGAGGCCTATATGCCAGTGTCAGATACTTATATTGAGAAGGATGCCTCTATAAATAAAGAGATAGACATGCTTCGCCATGCGAGCACCCAAGCCTTACTGACCAGGCCTGATGTGATCATCGTGGCATCAGTATCTTGTATTTATGGTTTGGGTAGCCCAGAAGAATATGAAAAAGTAAATTTGAAACTTGAGGTGGGTATGAAGATGGACAGGTTGGCACTTATGAAACGTTTGATTGAAATTCATTTCGAGCGTACTAATGCCGACCTTACCCCAGGAACTTTTCGTTCGATTGGATCAAAGGTGGAGTTTATGCCTGTATCGGAAACAATCATGTATCAGGTAGAGATGAGTGGGGGAAAAATATCACAAATCAATAAAGTAGACCCAGTCTCTGCGCATATTATAAAAGAAGAAGAAAATGTTTTCGTTTTTCCAGCTAAACACTTTATTACAGAAGACTCGAAAAAGAAATTAGCTCTAACCGCCATTAAAAAAGAATTACAAGCTCAGCTGAAACATTTTGATAAAGAAGGAAAGCTTTTGGAAGCCGAACGCATCAAGCGCCGAACCAATTATGATTTGGCTATGATCAAAGAAGTCGGTTACTGTAGTGGTATTGAAAACTATTCTAGACATTTGTCGGGTAAGACTGAGGGGGAACCACCAGAAACTTTGCTCTCATATTTTCCAAAGTCGGGTTTCTTAACTATTATTGATGAGTCACATGTAACTCTGCCACAATTAAACGGAATGTATGCGGGGGATGCGTCACGTAAGAAAACCCTTATCGAATATGGCTTTCGTCTGCCTTCAGCTCGCGACAACCGACCGCTTAAATATCCGGAATTCGAAAAAAGAATTGGCCCTGTGGTTTATACCAGTGCCACTCCTAGTGATGTGGAACGCGAAACTAGCGAGCAGATTGTGGAGCAAATAATTCGCCCTACAGGACTTGTTGATCCGGAAACTATTGTGCGACCAGTCAGTGAGAAGCCTGCCCGACCAGACGGTCGTTCGGGCGGGGGAAACTATAAAGGCCAGATATCAGACTTTATTTTTGAAGCAGAGAAAACTATTAAAAGTGGTTTTCGAGTTTTAGCCACTACGCTTACAAAAAAAATGGCGGAAGACTTAACTACGTATTTGAAAGAAAAAAATATAAAAGCAGAATATTTACACTCAGATATTAAAACCCTAGATAGAATTCAAATTCTTACTAAGTTTAGAAAAGGGGAATATGATATTTTAGTTGGAGTAAACTTGCTCCGTGAAGGATTGGATTTGCCCGAGGTGGCTCTTATTGGAATACTGGACGCTGACAAAGAAGGATTCTTGCGTTCAGATACAGCCTTGATTCAGACTATCGGGCGTGCAGCGCGTAATAGCGAGGGAAGGGTGATTTTATATGCAGATATTTTGACGGGCTCGATGGAAAGAGCGCTCGGCGAGACTAAGCGCCGACGTGATATTCAGTTAGCTTATAATAAAAAAAATGGTATCACCCCGAAAACTATTTTGAAAAAGATTCACGACATAACCGAAGCCATGGAAAGCGAGCATGGCAAAGCGGTGAATGCCGAGCTGGCGCTTGATGTAGAAGTTTTCAAAAAAGCTTTTGCGAAAGATAAAAGTAATAAGGGAAAAACAGAAACAGAAACATTGCGTAACGTGGCAATGTCGGATGAAGATAGAAATAAATTGGTTTACGAAAAAATAATTAAACTAAAAGAAAAAGAAATGAATAAGGCAGTAAAAGAGCTAGATTTTGAAACCGCTGCCATCCTTAGGGATGAAATATCTGTGCTCCGGGTACGGCTAGAAAAGGAGTAGGAATTGTGGTATAGTGACAGTAAGTTAATATAGATACACACCCCCTAGGAATACGGTCGGGTGTCATGTGCGTTATGACCAATAAAACCATGAAAAACGAAAAAAACATAGATACCATAAGGGTAAAAGGGGCACGTACCCATAACCTTAAAAATATCAGTGTCGAGATGCCACGTAACAAAATGGTGGTTATTACTGGCGTGTCTGGGTCAGGAAAATCTTCCCTTGCCTTTGATACTATTTTTGCCGAAGGGCAGAGGCGGTATGTGGAGTCTTTGTCTTCTTATGCACGTCAATTCTTGAACCAAATGCCAAAGCCAGATGTGGACGAGATCACAGGTCTTTCTCCGGCTATTTCTATCGATCAAAAATCTAGGTCTAATAATCCGCGTTCGACTGTGGCTACGATTACAGAAATCTATGACTACCTGCGCGTGATGTATGCCCGCATAGGTCATCCACACTGTCCAGAATGTGGTGAAGAAATAAAAAAATTATCTAACGAAGAAATTTTGAATTTTATTTTAGAAAAAGTAAATGGTTTGAGTAAGAGTTCTAAAAATACTAGAAAGGTAATGGGAGTAGAATGGAATGAAACTGAAATAAAGATTTTTTCTCCAGTGGTGCGAGGCAGGAAAGGGGAATACTATCAATTGCTTTATGATTTACTCAGTAAAGGTTTTTCCGAAGTACGGCTAGATGGGTCTATGAAAAAGCTTCGAGAAAAAATAATTCTTTCAAAAAACAAAGCTCATAATATCGATGTTTTAGTAGATAGTTTTGCCGTTCATGAATTTACAGACAATAAAGAAGGAAGCCGAATGCGGCTAGCTGAAGCAGTGGAACGAGCCTTGATTGAGTCTGATGGTTTAGTAACCGTAATCATTGATCAAGAAGAATTTATTGTATCTGCAAAGTTTGCTTGCAAGAATGATGGATTTTCTTTCCCAGAAATTGAACCCAGACTATTTTCTTTTAACTCTCCGTATGGAGCATGTCCAACATGTAACGGACTAGGTACGAAATATTTCGGAGGAGACGAACCTTGCGATACTTGTAAGGGTGCACGTCTGCGGGTGGAGGCGCTGAATGTTTTTATAAGTACAGGAAATACCAGAAAAAATATTTTGGACTTGTCTTCGCTTTCAATTGCGGATGCGCACGAATTCTTTAAAGGTTTGAAGCTTACTGCAAATGAAAAAGAAATATCTGTGCCGGTGGTACGTGAAATTGAAGCGCGCCTACAATTTATGCTCGATGTTGGTCTTGAATATTTACAACTTTCTCGTAAGGCCAATACTCTTTCTGGTGGGGAAGCACAACGTATCCGCCTGGCCTCACAGCTCGGCTCAAGGCTGGTAGGAGCCTTGTACGTACTGGATGAGCCGACTATTGGGCTACACCAACGGGACAATGACCGTTTAATAAAAACCTTGTTAAATCTACGTGATTTGGGAAATACTATCCTTGTAGTGGAACATGATGAGGACACTATATATGCTTCCGACTATATTGTAGATATCGGCCCAAAAGCGGGCGTGCATGGTGGAGAGGTGATTGCCGCTGGATACCTCGACGAACTTTTGACTGCCAAGAAAAATACAACTGGTTCTAGAACTCTAGGATATCTTCGAAGTGAAATAAAAATGGATATTCCAGATGAACGGAGAGAAAGTAAAGGTGTTCTTCGTATTGCCGGCGGAAAAGTTTTTAATATCAAAAATATGAATGTAGAAATCCCTCTCGGGGTGATGACTTCTATTACTGGTGTGTCTGGTTCTGGTAAGAGTTCGTTCATGTATGAGATAGTCTATAAAAATCTACAAGCTCGACTAGAACGAAAATACCGAACCGCTCAAGTTTTCAACTGTGCTTCTTTTTCTGGTACAGAATATTTATCGCGAGTGGTACTGATCGATCAATCTCCAATCGGTAGAACCCCTCGCTCAAATATAGCTACATACACTGGATGCTTTACTCATATTCGGGATATGTTTGCGACAACCGAAGAAGCTCGTCTTCGTGGCTGGAAAGCGAATAGATTTTCTTTCAACGTAAAAGGCGGACGCTGTGAAGCCTGTGAGGGGAATGGTGAGATAGCGGTAGAGATGCATTTCTTGCCGACCGTGTATGTAACTTGTGATGTATGTAATGGTAAACGATTTGATAAAGAAACTCTGACAGTAAAATACAAGAAGAAAAATGTTTACGAAGTTTTACGGATGACGGTAGAAGAAGGATTGGTATTCTTTAAAGATATTCCCGCTATATCTGACAGACTGCAAACTCTTTCTGATGTGGGGCTTGGTTATTTGGAGCTTGGACAATCAGCGACAACTCTGTCAGGAGGGGAAGCGCAACGTGTAAAAATCTCCAGTGAACTTTTCCGTCCGCATTATGAGAAAACTATATATCTTCTCGATGAGCCTACAGTAGGACTGCACTATGATGATGTGGTCAAACTTCTAGAAGTGCTAAATAAGCTTGTAACCAAAGGGCACACTGTGGTTTTAATCGAGCACAATCTAGACGTGATTAAGAATTCTGATTACATAATCGATGTCGGCCCCGAGGGCGGAACAGGCGGCGGCAACCTAGTGGCCAAGGGTACGCCTGAAGACGTGGCCAATAATGCCAAGAGCTATACAGGTAAATACTTAAAGAAAGCTCTACGTAGATAAAATATATGGACCTAAAATCTTTTTCAAAAACTAAACTTCCAGCCAAGCCAGGAGTATATTTTTTTCGAAAAGGGAAAAATATTCTTTATATTGGTAAGGCTACTGAGTTAAAAAGCAGAGTGCGAAGTTATTTCAGTAATGACCTGATTGTTACCCGTGGGCCATTGCTAGTAGACATGGTGGTGCAAGCGGACAAGATTATTTTTAAGGAAACCGATAGTGTTCTTGAAGCACTAATCCTCGAAGCGAGTTTAATTAAACAGTATCAGCCTTATTACAACACCAAAGAAAAAGATGATAAGAGTTTTAGCTATGTTTGTATAACAAAAGAGGCTTTTCCTAAGGTGCTGGTTCTCAGGGGGCGAAACTTGAAGATGAATGTGTATGAAGAAGAGCATGGTATAAAATTCCAAGCCAAATACGGTCCATTTACAAATGGTCAACAGCTCCGTGAGGCCATGAAGATAATCCGCCGGATTTTTCCATACATAGATGTGCAGTCAGCGAAGAAAGACAATGCAGAGTTTTATCGGCAGATCGGCTTGTCGCCTAGTGTTGGAACTAAAGAAGCTAAAATTGCTTATGATAAAAATATCCAGAACCTGAAGCTATTCTTCCAAGGCAAAAAGAAGAGAGTTATTTCAAACTTTAAAAAAGAAATGCATCTATATGCAAGGAATCGTGAGTTTGAAAGAGCAGGGGAAATCAAGAATAGAATTTTCGCCCTGATGCATATAAATGATATTGCGCTTCTTAAAACTGAAAATATTACTGCCAAGCCAGGAGATGTTATGCGCATTGAGGCTTACGACATAGCCCATATGAGTGGTAAAAATATGGTGGGCGTAATGACGGTAGTTGAGAATGGCACAGTCGCCAAAAGTGAATACAAAAAGTTTAAAATCCGGACCCAAACTGGATCGAATGATGTTGGGGCACTTTCTGAAGTTCTCTCTCGACGTCTAGCACATAGAGAATGGCAGTATCCAAACCTGATCGTGATGGACGGGAGTGCGCCGCAAATAAATGCAGCAAAAACGGCCTTACTTAAGGAAAGAGCCGAGATTCCCGTAGTGTCTGTGGTTAAGGATGACAGACACAAAGCCAAAGACATCCTGGGGGACAAGAGTTCCGCGTCAAAATATAAGAGAGAAATATTATTGGCAAATAGTGAAGCGCACAGATTCGCTATCGCTTACCACAAACAAATGCGCGGAAAAAACTTTTTGAACAACTTACCGAAATAAGCTATGGCTTATTTGAAAATATGAAAAAAGAAAAACAAGTACAAGAGAACATTTTAATACTAAATGACATTCGCAGTGTTGAGAATGTTGGCGCTATGTTTCGCACCGCTGATGCTGTGGGAATACATAAAATTTATCTAGTGGGCTATACACCAGCACCGCTAGATAGATTTGGACGAAAGAGGGGAGACCTCGCAAAGTCTGCTCTCGGTGCTGAGGAATTTGTGGTATGGGAGCAAGTGAAAAATGTTTCTACTTTAATTACTAAACTAAAACGGGAAGGTTTTCAGATAATAGGTATAGAGCAAGACAAAAAATCTGTAGATTATAAAAAGGTAAAACTCGCAAACCAAAATGCTTTTATTGTAGGGACTGAAGTGACTGGTATACCTCAAACTATCCTTAAAAAATGCGATGTTATAGCCGAGATTCCTATGCGCGGCAAAAAAGAATCTCTCAATGTATCAGTAGCTTTTGGGGTGGCTATTTTTGGCATTTTGGACAGAAAATAGTAGTACGTCCACCGACTACAGTTTTAGTTAAGGGTTTATTGCAATTTACGCATGGTTTTCCGCTTTTGCCATATACTTTGTGCTCCCGGGCATAATTGCCTTCGCTTTCATCTAGAAGTTTGTATGTAGCCACAGATGAGCCACCGACTTTTATGGCACGGGTGATGATGCGGACGATAGCTTTGTGAAGTTTTTGAATTTCTGGTTTGGACAGCGTTGCTGGACTTCGGTCTGGGCGGATTTTAGATTCGAATAAGCTTTCGTCAGCATAAATATTTCCGAGGCCAGTAACAATTTTTTGATCCATGAGTACTGTTTTTATTTTACCTTTTTTACCAAATAAGCCATGGCTTATTTGGTGGAGGGTGAATTCCCGGGATGTAGGTTCTACACCATATGAGCTGAAATGGTTTTGATCTTCGAAGGCTTCAGTGTTTGGGTAATATAGTAAGTAACCAAACATACGAGTGTCGTTGTAGTACAGCATACCCTTCTCTAATTCGAAGGTTACGTGGGTGTGCTTGTTTGGTAATTCGGTTTCTGAAAGTTCTATAGGATGCCCACCACTGACTTGCTTGCCTTTTTTAAAAGGTTTATACGAAAACTGCCCAGACATTTTTAGATGAACAATAATTATTTTGTTGTGACTGAGTTTGAAAACTAGGTTTTTCGCGCGACGTTCTACAGCAAGAAATTTTTCACCAATGAGTCCTTTTATAAATTCTAGTTTCTTTTTCTGGGAAGGGGAGCGTTTGGTTCCTTTCCCAGAAACTAGTTTTGGTTTTTCTACTTTTACACTCTTAATTTTCTGCCCGACGATTACGCGTTCAAGCCCTAGTCTTAGATTTTCTACTTCGGGTAGTTCCGGCATGCTACAATCATACTATGAAGAAATATTTATTCATACTCCTATTTATTTCAATTTTTACTCCAGTATTTAGAGTTCAGGCTCAAATGCCAATCAAGATTTTACTGGTTCCTGGGCATGATGATGAAGTTTGGGGTGCACAGTATGGCAACCTTAAAGAGGCGGATATGAACCTGAGTTTAGCTACAGAACTCTATAATATTTTAAAAAAGGATGGAAGATTGAAAGTTTATATAACGCGAGACGAAGCAGGGTATACAAAAGAATTTGAAGACTATTTTGCCTCACACCAAGATGACATTTCAGACTTTATAGAAACTTCTAAGGCTAAGAGAGAAGAACAAATTGCCAATGGAGACTTTATTCAAAAAGAAAATACTCCACATATTAATGCAAGCGAAGAGGTGGCTCTCAAGCTTTATGGAATGAATAAGTGGGCGAATGAAAACCAAGTAGATGCAATGATACACATTCATTTTAACGATTATCCTAGACATTCTAAGTGGACACGGGGTAAGTACAAGGGTTTTGCTGTATATATGCCTGAAGATCAAATGGTTAATTCTAGTTCAAGCCAAGAATTGGCGGAGAATATTTTCTTACAATTAAAGAAAAAATATATTACCAGCACTTATGAAGAGGAAAAAGGGGGACTAATCCAAGATCAAAACCTAATTGCTCTGGGTTCAAACAATACTTTGTTAGCCAGCGTACGTTCCGTGCTCATAGAATATGGATATATTTATAGATTTAGAAACAAATCTTCTCGACTTCAGGCCTATGAGACTATGTCCAAACTCACAGCTCTTGGAATAAAAAATTACTTTCTAGAAGTGAAATAGTAATTTATTTCCCTCCTAAGATTTTCAGCGCTTCTTTTATCTTTGCATTAGTGCTCAAATCAGAGCCCACTGACTTTAGAGCTTCACGAGCTTCGTTTTGAGAATAGCCCAGGGACTTGAGTGCTTCAAGGGCATCCATTTCCTCGCGTAGAGAAGCGCCTTCGATATCTTTACCGAGTTTGTCTCGTAGTTCGATGACTATTTTTTCGGCAGTCTTTCTACCAATACCAGATATTTTAGTGAGGTAGCCAGTGTCCCCAGTGCGTATCGCAGTTTGTAAGGTCTCGACTGTAGTAGTGCTTAGTATCCCGAGTGCTCCTTTTGGTCCGATGCCAGAAACACTGATCAGCATCTCAAAGAATTCAAGTTCCTGCCTTTCTATAAAACCATATAAATCTAAAATATCTTCCCGGACATGGGTGTGAATCCAAAGCAATACTTCTTCATTTATTTTTTGAACCCGAGTCAATGTGTCAGGGGAGACGCTGACTTTATAGCCCACGCCATTTGTCTCGACAATGAGAAATTTGTCTGTTTTTAATGTGATTTTGCCGCGAATACTACCGATCATAGGCTTATCATAGCATATTCAGTAAAGTGTGGTGAAATTTGCGTTTTTACTGCTTTTCTGTTAAATTATCTATATATGCCAATAACAAAATCAGCTAAAAAGGCCATCAGGGGTTCACTTCGCAAGAAGGCTTTCAATGACCAAAAGAAGCGCGTAATGAAGGAAATAATCAAGAAACTAGAGAAGATCGCCAAGACCGACAAGGCTGAGGCTCTTAAACTTCTTTCTTCTGCTTTCCAAACTATTGATAAGGCCGCTAAGGGTGGAGTAATCAAGAAGAACAACGCTGCTCGCAAGAAATCTCGCCTTTCTAAATTAGTTAAATAATAATGTCACACCTACTAGAATTTTACGGCACTGAATGTCCTCATTGCGAGGATATGCATGCGCTTGTAGAGCGTCTAGAAAAAGAAGAAGGTGTAAAAGTAGAAGCGCTAGAAGTATGGCACAACAAGGAAAATGAAAAACTTCTAGAAGAAATACCTTGTTTTAAGCAGTGCGGGGGAGTCCCATTTTTCTACAATCAACAAACTGAAAAATTTATTTGTGGAGAAACTAATTATGAAACTCTAAAGGCTTGGGCGAAAGGGGAATCATTTGTTCAAGAAGACATGTAATCACTGAAAGGAAAAACAAAAAAACCACCCGAAGGTGGTTTTTTTGTTTGGTTTAAATATTACGCACGTTGTACGTTTGTAGCATTCAATCCCTTTGGTGATTCTTCTGTCTCGAAAGAAAGAGTATCACCTTCTTTTAGCTCATCAAAAGATACGCCTACTAGTGAGTTACTGTGGAAGAATAAATCCTTCGCAAGTCCCTCAGCTGTAATGAAGCCGAAACCTTTATCAGTGAGTCTTTTTATTGTACCAGTCATTGATTTTATATTTTAAGTTACTAATTACAAATGTGTTCTAAGAAATCGACTTTACTTTACTCTTTGTGCACCTCTTTGTCTTTTAAGTATAGCATACTCGCACCTAATTTGTCAAGTATGCCGTCCGTAAACTATGTGGGATTAGTGAGTTACTACCACTTGTCTAGAAGGCTGATTGAATATGTATTTCATCAACACTACAAGCACAAGGATAAGGATCAGAAGCAGTAACCATTCAAACAAACTTCCTGGGAAGAAACCTGAGCCGATAACACTTGCGCCAAGTACTCTTCCGTCATAGTTAGCATCGTAGTTTGTATTGGTATTGATTATTGTTGTATCACCCCAAACGATTGCAGAAGTGTTTGCACTTACTGATTGAGGGTATCCAGAAGGGTCGTTGTAAGTAAGAGTAGCAGGGAAGTTTAGAACTGTTCCAGCTCGGGCATCGGTTCTTAGGCGTACTCGTACTGATACTGTACCTGAAGCACCTGCCTTCAATGTTCCCAGACTCCAGATCAATGTTTGACCATTTCGAGTAGGGTTATTTGGAGTTGAATACATGTAGTCAACTTCGTAAGGTAATTCTAATCGTAGAACTAGGTTTGTAGCTGAAGCGTTACCAACGTTTTGGTATTTAAGTGTGTAGTTGATTTCATCTCCTGGGTGAGGTCGTGTGTTATCAAGTGATGCGACAATAGCTTGATGACGGTCTACTTCAGTAGATAGAAGTATCAATGCGTTTCCTGTTGGTCGGTAAGTTGTAGTACCTTGTACTTGTCCTACGATTATAGTTACAGAATCACTTGTAGTTCCACCTGGACCTGAACATGTGATTGAGAAAGTTCGAGATGAAGTCATGTTACCAGTGTAGAAACTTCCTGTACCTACATTTTTATTTCCAGCCCAGCCGAGTGATCCACCACTAGCGTAACAAGATGTTGCGTTTGTAGAGTACCATCGTACTGTTGTAGCTTGGTTGTAAGATAGGCTAGTTCGATCCGCTGTTAGGACTACTGTTGGGCGAGTATTTGGAATTTCAGGGAATATATAATCATCGCCAGTATAGAAAGAAAGGATTTGACCTTCAACTCGGTCTTCATCATTTTCAGCTACTGCGCGGAAGTAATAAGTAGTGTTTGCTCGTAGTCCTGTAATTTGGTCGTCATAAGAAGTTGATCCAGATCCATAACCTTCGTCGCGAGTTTCGTCATTTAAGTTATTTCGAGAAGTTCCATATTCGAACCATGCGTCTACAGAAGAACCATTACCATCTACTCGTCCGTTTAGAGTTGCTCGGTTAGAAGTAACACCTGTTGCTGGGCGAGTAGTAACATCTGGAGCTTCGTCGTTGTTGTTATCATCATCTTCATCTACACGGACAGTCACAGAATCAGTATCTGATAGTCCAGCGTTGTTGAAACAAGTGATAGTGTAAGTAACATCAGAAGATAGGGAACTAGTGTAGAAAGATCTGTTGTTTCCAACTTCTCTTGATCCAGCCCAGCCATTTCGTCCGTTAGTTCCAGTACATGAAGTAGCATTTGTAGAAGTCCAGCGTACAGTTGTACTATCGCCTTCATCAATATTTGTGTCATCAGCAGATATGGTTACGTTAGGTTGATTGTTTGGGTACTGACATGGAAGAGAGCCTCCGTAGTTTGTAGCAAGTGGGTCTGTACAAGTGTTATTGTTTCCTACCGTCACAGTTGTAGATTGAACAGTTGATGCGCCGGCACTATTGAAACATTGGATACTGTAAGTAGTAGTATTTTGTAGTTGTCCTGTAGGGAAAGATCCTGAAGTGCTTCTACTTCCAGACCATCCGTTTGAACCACCAGTAGCTGTACATGAAGTTGCATTGTTAGAACCCCAAGTAACTGTACTTGATCCATTATAGTTTACGTTTGATGGGTTAGCAGAGATTGTTGCAGTAGGTAGAGTTGGTGTAACATTGCCACAGTTTGTGGTTACTTCGTTTGAAGGAACGGTTGGAGCGTATTTGATTCGGTATTTATATGAAGTTCCTGGTATCACATCGTAGTCAACATATGAACGGTCTCCCATGGATGTGTTTCCGATAAATGCCCAGAATCCGTTTGGATCGTTTGGATAAGAATCTCCTTTTTCTATACCATTAGAATTTGCGTTTTGTCCGCTTGTCCAATTTAATTGAACACGAGTCGGATTTGAAAGACATTGGTAAGTCAAATTACCAGGAGTTATGTTTGGATTAGGGTTGCTGTATTGACATGGCGCAGGTCCGTTATAGTTTGTTGCACTTGGGTCTGTACATTTTGGTGGATTAGCAGGAGGATCTCTTTCGTCGTCATCTCCTGGATCTGTACAGAAATAATCTGCCATATCTATTTGTCCATCATTGTCATTATCTATACCATCAGAACATTGAGTTTTAGGTATAGGGTTAGAACATTGACCAGTTTGGAAAGTGTTCATACTTCCTCGTGCTGTACCGTCCTGATCTCTTGCTACTGCTTGGTAGTAGTAAGTAGTATGTTCTTTTAGAGGATTCAATTCTTGCTGGTAGCTAGAATCTGAAGTAAAAGTTTGGTGTGGTGTCTGCCAAGGAAGGGAAGAATCGTCACCCCATTCGAACCAAGCTTCAGTAGAGTTACCATTATTAGGGTAAACTGTACCAAATAGTGTAGCGCTCCAAACTGCATTGTTACATGTAGTTGTAGCTGATGCAGCTAGTGCGCCTTTGTCGACAATAGAAAACAAGCCACCAAATAAGGCTGAAACAGCTAGGGCGGCCAGGACGAACTTCTTTGTTTTTGTATTCATATATTTCATACTTATTTTAATAACTTGATTTATTACTTCTAATATACTTTGGCCCAAAAGTCAATACCTTATTTATACCTATATAGTATATCATACTATATGTAAAAAGTCAATACCCGGTTGTTTTTCTTGGATACTCACTCTATAAAATCATCAATTTTTAACATTAATAACTTTATAGAGTGAGGAAAGCGTGGGGCAATCCTGCACCCTAACCTTCCTCGCTAGATTGTTGATTGTAGATGATCAGCGTGCGAAATTCTGCTGACCGTTTCTGTTCTTGTTCCCGAGAACGAAGAGAACGCTGAACTCCTTCTTCTTCGCGTTGAACCCGACGTTGACGAAGTTTTGCGCCGATGCCACGCTCGATGCGCCAACACCGGGGCCGCTCTTCGGACACGTGTTGGGGTCCTTCGTGGCGGTGCACTTCACCTTGTCACCTTCAGTGTCGACGCGAAGCTTGTCTTCTTTGAGGACAAGGTAAGTTGCGACACCAATCACCACTCCGGTAGCAATCCACGACTTGGTTCCCCAATGGAACCCGTCATCGTCGAGATTTGGCGATGCGACCCGTCGTTCTGACTGCGGAAGCACGTTCACCGTGATGATGTTCGTGTTCATGTTGGCGCCAACACCTTCGGGAACGTTCGTGCCAGCCGCGATGCGCTCGCCTGCCTCGCGGATCGTTTCCGGATTGCGGGGCATTGTGGTACCCGTCAGCCATCCTTTGGTCACGGGGTTCTTGCAGAGGACGATCACTTGCTGCTTGCCGTTCGGTGAATTCGCGGCGATGTGGCCCGCGGGCATCACGCAAGTGTGCTCACGTCCATCGCCAGCCAGCTGAGTTATGAGCTGGGGGCTGTCCGTCTTGATGAGCGTCCAGTCGGCGGGCGGGACCCACTTAAAGGTCCTGTCCACCGGGTCGGCGCCGACGTTACAGATGGGTGCCCCACCGGTATTGATCGTCTGCTCTTCGCAGCCAATCGGGGAACTTCCGGCGAAGGCGGGTACGAAGGTTACGAGGACGAGCAGAGCGGCGAGGACGAACTTGAGTTGGGTCATGGTGTCTCCAGTGGGTTAATTGTGATGAGCGAATGGTGGGGAGCGTCATTGCCCCCACCACCGCAAGTCTGCGAAGTGAGAGCTGGGGCGCACGCCCTACCTCTAGGTATTCTTATATCACAGTATGGGCAAAAAGTCAAGCCCATACCAAGATAAAAGAGTACGATTCTCCCACTAAGCCGTTAGTTAGGAATAGGTTATTACAAACAAAATATCACTGCGGTCGACACATAAATACAAAAAGCCAGAGCAGTCTGGCTTTTTGTATTTATGTGTCCCCGCGTGGAATCGAACCACGATCTCAAACTCCGCAAGCTTGAATTCTATCCGTTAAACTACGGGGACATTATTTAATTATTTTAAAACCATAGCAATTTTTTCTACTAAAGTAAAACTAGAAACCAAGTGACTCCATGATCTTGTCGGACGGGTGCTCCTTCATCTCCTCTTCTGGAATATTTTTCGAAAGCATTATGTCTTGTATCTCTTCTGCTATCGAAGGTATTATGGGTACAGATATGACTGGCATATAAAACCTTTCTGACTTTATGAAAAATAAATCTTTTACTGCAGAATCTTCTGGGTGAGATAATTGTATCCAATAAGACTTTATGTTTTCGTAAGGATATAACCTACTGTGTATTTTCAGCCCTTTAGAATTTAGCTCATAATTTACTAGGTCGGGTTTTTTCTTGGCAAAAAATCCAAGCAAGAACCCAGCGATAATTATAAGCGCCGCAAAAAAATAATTACTATAAATGATAGCGGCTAGAGAGCTTGTCACTACAATAATTCCAAGAGCCCAGAACCAATCAGGGTCACGATACTTTTCTTCGTATTCGAGAGCGGTCCACTCGAGCTTTTCCATATGTATATTGTAACACCCGGTAGTAGATTTTAGCAAAGTAAATTTTAGAAAATTTACGCACTTTATGTATTATGTATTGCCAAAATTCGCTATTCGGGAACAAAGTATTTATTTACCCCTCCAATTAGTTTATGCGTGTTATAATTGCTATTATCTAAAATTATATGTCTATATTGGTTATTGAAGATGAAAAAAAGCTTGTGGACATATTGAAGCGTGCCCTCAAAAGGGAGCGCTATTCTGTAGACGTAGCTTACGACGGAGAAGAAGGTTTAGAAAAAGCCCTTAAGGGTAACTACAGCCTAATTCTTTTAGACATAATGTTACCGAAAAAAGATGGTATTGCTGTATGCAAAGAATTGCGTGCTAGCAATGTGCATACACCCATAATCATGGTTACTGCCCGGGGTGGTATAGAAGATATAGTGTGTGGACTCGATGCAGGAGCAGATGATTATATGATTAAGCCCATAGATATGATCGAATTGTTTGCTCGAATTCGAGCAGTACTTCGCCGTCCAAAAAATATCGAGTCCGATATTGTGAAGTTTGCGGATTTGATAATGGATAAAAAGAAGCACGAGGTTACACGAGCGGGGAAAGTAGTTACACTTACTCCAAAAGAATATAAACTTTTAGACATACTTCTTTCCAATCAGGGGGAAGCTATGAATAGACGAAAACTTATTGATCATGCTTGGGGTCCGGATTTTAAAGAAACAAACAATGAACTCAATGTACATATTCGCTATCTTCGCACTAAAATTGATGAAGGAAAAAATAAAGCTCTAATACATACCATGCGGGGAGTTGGGTTTGTGCTAAAAGAATAAATTTAATTACTTACGGTAAAGTAGATAGCATGGGTTTTTGTTTTAGTGTAAAATCCTACTATGCCTAAGGATAATCCTTTAACTATAGTTATATTTGGAGCCACTGGTGATTTGTATGGAGACAAGCTGGCAAAAGCGCTTTTCATATTATTTAAAGAGGGGAAATTGCCGACTGATTTCAAAATTATTGCTTTTGCCCGTAGAGATTTTATTCACCATACTTTTCGTTCGCATACCAGCGAGAAAATAACTAAAAGAGATAACATTGATCATTCTAACCTCGATAAATTTTTGGAACATATAGAATATTTCAAAGGAGATTTTTTCAATCAAGCTGATTATCATAGACTCTATGATGAACTTTCTTTACAAAAAGATCGATCAATAATATTCCATATAGCTACTCCGTATTTTGCGTACAAGGATATATTTCAGCATATAAAGGATGCACGCCTAAACCTAATGAACAAACCTCCAAAAATTCTTATCGAGAAGCCTTTTGGAGAAAGTGAACAAGATGCTAAATCTTTACATGGCCTCCTGCATTCTATTTTTGATGAAAATAATGTTTTTCATGTAGACCATTATTTAGCAAAAGAAAATTCTAGAGGTATTCTAGAATATCGCCATAAAGACACCGCGCTTCAGAATATTTGGAATGGTGACCATATAGAAAAAATCAAAATCGCTTTTCATGAGAGCAATTTAGTCGGTACTCGTGGGGCTTCTTATGATAAGGTTGGCGCATTTCGCGATGTGGGGGAGAATCATATGTTACAGCTTCTCGCTCTTGTGGCTATGAAAATTCCTCGGGAATTAAATCCAAATGATATTCGTCTATCTAGAACAAATGCACTTTCGGATTTATACATTGATGATCGAGGCAAGATAACTAAAGGACAATATGAAGGGTATAAATCGGAGCCTGGAGTTTCTTCGGAGTCCAATACCGAAACCTTTTTTAGAGTTTTTCTAAAATCAAAAGACCCTAATTTTTCAAATGTATCTATTGAGCTTGAGGGAGGAAAAGGGCTCATAGATATGAAATCAAGCATAACCAGCACCACGGTATCTGTATGGGTTTATTTTAAAGATGGAACTACTAAAGAATTTAAAATTCAGCCAGTGGTAGGCACAGAATACAATTCATATACTCAGGTGTATGTGGATGCAATAAGGGGGGACCAGTCTTTGTTTGTGACGATAGATGAAATTATTGTAGAATTGAAGCTGGCGAGAGAACTTTTCCTGAAATGGACAGATGTTCCTTTGATTATTTACAATAAGGGCACGAAGCCAGAAGACATAACATAGAATATAAAATAATATGAAAAAAGAACTTGGATATATCGGACTAGGTAAGATGGGTAAGAATATGGTTTTTCGGATGCTCGACCATGGATGGAAGATAGTGGCATATAACCGCACACAAGACGTAGTGAAAGAAGTGGAAAGAGAAGGTGCAGTACCGGCTACAGATTTGAAGGATTTGGTTTCTAAATTATCTACTCCTAGAACTGTATGGGTGATGGTGTCCCACTCCGCCGTAGATGAAGTTTTGAATGACTTGCTGCCACATCTCGAAAAAGGCGACACTGTAATAGATGGAGGAAATTCTCCTTACCAAGAGACCATCCGCCGTGCAAAAGAAGTAGAAGCTAAGGGGGTCAAGTTTATGGATATAGGAGTGTCTGGTGGGCCTGGTGGGTCACTCAATGGGGCTTGTATGATGGTGGGCGGGAACAAGGATCAATACAATGAGCTAGAAGCTGTAGGATTCTTCAAAGATACTTGTGTGGACCATGGATTCGGCTATATGGGTCCGCACGGGGCGGGACATTTTGTAAAAATGATTCACAACGGCATCGAGTATGGCATGATGCAGTCTATAGCTGAAGGGTATGACTTGCTTCGCCACTCCAAGGAATACAATTTGGATTTGGAGCGTGTTACTGATGTGTACGCTCATGGTAGCGTCATCACTTCCAGGTTAGTTTCCTGGTTACAGGATGGAATTAAAAAATATGGACCAGACCTCAATGATATTTCTGGGCGCGCTTCAGCTTCCGGAGAAGGAAAGTGGACAGTGGAAGCAGGCACAAGAGAGGGCATCAGTATGCCAGCTATCCAAGCAGCGCTTGATTTACGAAAAGCTTCCCAGGAAACTCCTTCTTATCAAGGAAAAGTTACATCTACTATGCGCGGAGAATTTGGTCAGCATCCAGTAAAAAGAGGGGAAGACGAACCCGAGGTGCTATAGATTTTGTAAATATGAGTAATATCAATATTGTAAATTGCGCAGATGCTGGCGATGCAGTACTAAAAGCATCAGAAAAATTAAATTCGATTTTAAAAAATCTACACGATCAAGATGTGCCAGTACTTCTGTGTATGTCTGGCGGATCAGCTTTAAAAATCGCAGATCAGATAGATAAAAATTATATTCCTAAAAAATTCACTCTAACAGTTTTAGATGACAGGTACAGCAAAGATGAAAAGGTAAATAATTTTTCCTTACTCATGAATACACCGTTGTACAAAGACGCACTCTCACTTGGTGCGAATTTTATCGACACCAGAATTAAAAACGACGAAAGTATTTCTGAAATATCAGCCATAGCTGATATGGGAATAAAGAAGTGGATTGAGGGTAATCCAGATGGAAAAATAATTATTACTCAAGGTATAGGCCCAGATGGGCACACCTCAGGTATGATGCCGTATCCGGAAGACCAAGAAAAATTTGATAAACTATTTGTAGACACCGATAAATTTTCAGTGGGGTATAACAATGAAGGGAAAAATGAATACCATCTACGCATAACCTCAACAATGAAATTTTTGATAGATCATGTCGATGAGTCAGTGTTACTCATGACAGGCAAAGAAAAATCCCAAGCATTTCATAATACTTGGGACTCTTCAAAAACTTTGGCGCAAACTCCGGGTAGGGTGATTCACCAAATGAAAAAGGTGAACTTGTTTACTGATATACAGTAGACTTACCTCAGTTTTACGTAGTATTCTTCACTACCGTACAGAGTATAAGTACCATCAGCTTTCTTTTCTGCGTAGACTTCAAAGATATCTCCTTTGTGAGTTTCCAAATCTCCAAAACTTCCGACTCCAATAATTGAACCAACTGTTGCTTGAGTCCAGCCCATAATTACAGTGACGTGCTTTTTATCTATGACCACATAGCATTCACCGTCCGCAAAGCATCCGGTATTTACTTCTTCCAGTTTTCCTGAAAAAGTAGAGCCTGAGTTCGTATTTTCGACTACGTTTTCTTTATTTCCTTTTTTGTATAAATATACGCCACCGACAATAAGTCCTAGAACTATTACCCAGCTTAAAATATTTTTTTTATCCATATATTTACTTAGACTAGATTATTTTGATTTCTGTGTGCCCACATTTCATCAGCACTCCAATACCCAGGTCCGTATGCGGCTAGGAATAGGAAGATGAAACATAGTAATACTGCGGGTTGACCTTGGTTCATAAGGGGAACAAAAAAGTGCCCTGACGTAGCCACATGCCCTATAAAGTAAGCTACTGCCATTTGACCTGATAGCACAAAAGCAACTGGGCGAGTAAACAGTCCAAGGAGTATAGCTATACCTCCGACAAACTCTAGGATACCCGCTACTAGGATAATACCTGTAGCTTCATATCCTGCTGGCATACCACCAAACCATCCGAAGAGCTTTAATCCTCCGTTTTGTATAAAAATAATTCCCGCTACCACTCTCAACAGAAACACTGCAATTCCTACCATTTTGTCTTTACTCATAAATTTTTTAAATTACTGATTTAATAATAAGTTTATTATAATACATATATGCATAAAAAAGTATTAGTGAATGACACGATGCAAAAAGGTTATAGTTATCTGCTTACTGAAAAAGCGGGTAAAAACTTTGATCCTAGATTTCACCCAGACCTGAGTCCAAAGGAAATGCTCGAGCTTGGAGTGTTTGGCGGTAGATATTTGAATGATTGCCAAAGAGAATTCCCTAAAGATTGGTTCAAAAAAGCCAAACTTAGTCCGGAAAAATACGATAAAGATTTAAACTTTTTTAAAATTAAAGCCAGTCAGTCACTGGCCGAGTGGCAGAAAAAAGGATGGATACATAAAGATGATCCGAGGGGATGGTTTCAATGGTACGCTCGGTACTATATGGGGCGAAGACACAAAGATGACGAAAGGCAGATAAAGAGATGGGTAAATATGAAGCGCCACATCAGCTGGCTACAGGGCGCGTGTAGAGTTGGGGATGTGTTTTGCCGACCTCGTCAAAGACAAGCCCTGCTCCACTGGGCCTATGATAGCAGGGGGTTATAATTTTTTTACCACCTGTTTTATCTTCAAAAATTTGAATATTTTTTTTCCTAAAATATCTTTTAAAAAATGTGAAGTTTTATATTTACCTATTAACCACACAAAACCTAGTATAATCAATAAAGTAGTACCTGGAACTGGGGTCAGCCAAAAAATTACTCCAGTAATGATAAAAAGTAAACCTAATATTTTATGAAAATTTTCTAATTTTTTCATGATGTGTTTTATAATCCCATTTGAAATTTTCTCCTCCCTCAATGCATGCCAGTAAGCGTTGAATGTGCTCACGCGGAATTCTGGTTTTAAAATAGCTTTTGGTTAAATCCTTTGGGTAATGATCAATAGGCTCTGAAGCAATATGAAGCTCGTGCAAATTCTTTATAAAAATCTCTACAGTTTTATCAAAATTTATAGTAGTATCTGCGAAATTCCCTACTAAAAAGTGCGGTAGGCTGTGGAATTTTGGATTTTTATTGTAGGCCATAAGCATTCCAGTGACTGTAAAAAATGTCCGGGAATCTATATGCTTAATAATTGTATCTATTCTTTCTATAGGGTATCCAGATTCTTCTTGTAAGAACTTACTAAACCAATTTGACCCCCATATCATTTTTTCTACGTGGAGAGCGTGCACCAATTTTAGTACTGCTGAAATAATTATATAGCCCATCTTTTTCCAAACAGTCATATTTAAACATTCGTTATTTATAAATGGCTCCATGGCTAGTATAGCCTTACATCTCTTGTCCAACTTGGCGTTGTTTATAACCAAGAAACCAAAAGAAACCCCGCCTACGATGTATTCATCGACATTTAATTCTGCAATTTTTTGATCAAAATAATTAGAAAATTTTTTAAAACTTATTTCCCCTTTTAAGGGTGGACTATTTTTGTGAAAACCAGGAAGGTCAATAAAGTGTACTGTGAAGAAATCAGCTAAAAATTCTTCCAAACCGTGAAGCAATAAACTATTTGTCGGAAACGAATGCACTAATATTAAATGTGGTTTCATAAATTATTTACAAAAACAGTATACCACGAGGGGGTACTGTTTTTGTTCAAGTGGAAAGCGGTGAGATTCGCTGATATTACTGGGGGCTGTAGATTGCTTATCGCACCAAAATCCAGGCGGTTTTTGGGTGATTGCCACCTTTTTGTTGGATTTATGGGCTTTTTCACTGCGTTACAAACTGAGCTCGCAAGTTAAAGTTTTTCGAACCCACTGGGCCTATGATAGTAGGGGACTATAGTTATCCACTTGACTTTAAATAAGATACCCTATACCATAGGGTATATGGTCAAAGAAAACATACACAAGCATGGAGAACCCAATGCTCGGGCGAAAAAAATTATCAATATGGCCGTAGGTAGTATGGCCAGGATTCCTGGTATGGTCGACGGTGGACGATATTGTCCCGAGATTATTCAACAGATAGATAGTATCGTAGGTCTTTTGCATAGTGCACGAAAAGAATTATTGAAGGGTCACCTCGAGTCTTGTTTAGTGGAAAGACTAAAGACTGATAAAGAGGGGTCAATCAATGAGTTATTAAAAATCTACAACATGAAGTAGTTTTTTTGGTGTTTTATTAATAACTTTATATAAAAAATATGTCTAAAATTTCAACCGCATTAGCGATTTCTCTTATGATAGTCACCGGTGTTATCGGCTGGGTTGTTGGATATGCCAGCACTCCTGATTATAAAGCGAGTATGTTTGATAAAACCGCGATGGACTTGGGTGTTGCCGATCGAAAACTAGATTTGCGTTATATTAATGCAATGATTGCTCACCACAGGGGAGCAATGCTTTTGGCTACAGAAGCTAGTATTCAAACACAAAGAAAAGAAATGCAAGATTTATCCGCAATGATCTTGAAAGATGAGCCAAAAGCAATCGCTGAACTTTATAATTGGAAAAAAGAATGGTACGGAGACACAAAGGAGGTGAAGGATCCAATAGTTTCTAATCTCGGAAGTTATGACGAAAAATTCGACTTACGTTTTCTTAATGCTCTCATTGCGCATCATGAAGCAGGTTTAATGATGACAAAAGAAGTAAAAACAAAATCAAGCAGAACTGAGATTTTAAACAATGCAGATGCGGTCGATACTTTTCTGACCACAACCTTAAAACTTTTCGAGGACTGGAGAACACAATGGTATAACATTTAATAAATCACCCTATGACTAATAAAACATTAAAAATTAAAGGGATGCATTGTGCTAGTTGTTCAACTATTATCACCAACAAGGTTTCTAAGTTGGCGGGTATAGATGATATAAACGTTAATTTTGCCACAGAAAAAGCAACAGTTTCTTTTGATGGAAATGCTGTCTCTGTAAAACAAATGAACGATGAGATTGAAAAACTCGGGTATACATTTATTGATGAAGATGCACCTAAGGCAGGGGAAGACCACAGTATGCATACTGGAATGAACCAATCTAAAGAAGAAAAAACAAAAGAATTACTTGTCTTGCAAGACAAGACTCAGTTTGTACTACCTATTGCTCTGCTCGTATTCGCGCTTATGATGTGGGACATAGGTGCCAAAATATTTTCTTCAATACCAAATCTGGCTTTGCCGATGTCTATTTTTAACACTGTTTCTATGATACTGGCCAGTGTTGTATTCTTTTGGATAGGACAACCTTTTTTGCAAGGAGTAGTAAGGTTTGCTAAATACCGTGTCGCCAATATGGATACCCTGATTGGTATCGGAACCCTCGTTGCATATCTATACAGTATTATTATTACACTTTTCCCTCAAGTGAGACTTGCTTTAAGTTTACCTGAAACTACTTATTTTGATGTGACTATTGTGGTTATCGGTTTTGTGGTGTTAGGCAAATATCTCGAAGCACGATCAAAACTTCGTACTGGTGAAGCCATAGAAAAACTTCTTGGTCTGCAGGCAAAAACAGCCTTGCTGTGGCGCAATGGCTCCGAAGTAGAAGTTCCTGTAAGTGAAGTACAGATCGGAGACATACTTATTGTAAAACCAGGATCAAAAATCCCTGTCGATGGAGAAATCGTTGAAGGGTATTCATCTATCGATGAATCCATGATCACAGGTGAATCGGTTCCTGTGGATAAAAAGATTGGTGATATTGTTGTAGGTGCAACAATAAACAAGCAAGGTAATTTTAAATTTAAAGCTACAAAAATTGGATCTGATACAGTGCTCGCTCAGATTATAAAAATGGTTGAGGATGCCCAAGGATCAAAAGCCCCAATCCAGGCATTGGCCGATAAAATTTCTAGTGTCTTTGTACCAACAGTGTTGGTCATAGCTATCGTGACATTGATTCTGTGGCTTACGGTTGGCGCATCAGCTATTGGTTTTTCTACCGCTCTTTCTTATGGAATTTTCTCTTTTGTTGGGGTACTTGTTATCGCATGTCCTTGTGCATTGGGTTTGGCTACTCCGACTGCAATCATCGTCGGTGTTGGTAAGGGGGCAGAGCATGGTATTCTCATTCGAAACGCTGAAGCCTTAGAAAAACTTAGTCATGTAGATACTGTTGTTCTCGACAAGACGGGAACCATTACCAAAGGAAAACCAGAAGTGACTGATATTATTTCTTTTGGCGGAGAGTGGACAGAGAAAGACATACTTCGCATCAGTGCGAGCGTAGAAAAACTTTCTGAACATCCACTAGCAGATGCTGTTGTAGTGAAAGCTGACGAACAAAAAATACTTCTCGATAACGTTGTAAATTTTCAAGCTCTAGAAGGCGTTGGAGTGGAAGGGTTGATTGGTGCTAAAAATGTATCGATTCACAAACCACTAAAAGATGGATCAAATGCGGATAAAATAAAAGAGTTACAAGAGCAGGGCAAAACAGTTGTTGTTGTCGAAGTTGATAAAAAACAAATTGGACTTATTGCGCTCGCTGATACCTTGAAAGAAGAATCAAAAGAGGCTGTGGCTAAACTGCGAGCTAGAAATATTAAAGTGATAATGCTCACCGGGGATAATCATTTAGCGGCCAGCTATATAGCCAAACTCGCGGGTATTGATGATGTAATCTCCGAAGTCATACCTGCAGAAAAGAGAGGTAAAATAAAAGAATTGCAAGATGGCGGGGCAACCGTAGCGATGGTTGGGGATGGAATAAACGATGCTCCAGCTCTAGTCCAAGCAGATGTCGGTATCGCCATGGGAACAGGTACTGATGTGGCTATCGAATCTGCGGGGATAACACTTCTAGGTGGTGATGTTTCAAAAATTGCTCAAGCAATAAAATTGTCACACATAACCATGAGGGGAATAAAACAAAATCTTTTCTGGGCTTTTATATTTAATGTTGTTGGTATACCTGTGGCCGCAGGACTTTTCTATCCATTATTTGGATGGTTACTAAATCCAGCTTTTGCCGGACTGGCTATGGCATTTTCTAGTGTTTCTGTGGTATCGAATTCATTACGAATTAAGGCAAAGAAATTATAAATGTTAAAATAGAATACTAGAGAAAATAGGTGAAATCTTGCAAATAGAATTTATGAACTTAAAACATATAAAATTATTCATAGGCTTACTAGCACTTCTTGCTTACATTGGCATAGGGGTGTTTGGCTTGTTTCAATTGGGGCACATAAGTGAGATGCCTACGGCTAATTGCTCATATTCAGTGAATAACTTCTCGATATGTGAGAATAGTATTAGGCATATTGATCATTGGCATCAATTCTCAAATATAACACTGGCATCCCTATTTATTTTTTCGGTTTTTATGCTTGGAATAGTTTTGTATTTTTTAAGTTATCACAAGTTTTTAAACCAGAATCAATATTTTTATAGGTGGAAATATTATATTGATTACCAAAAATCCTTAAATTATCTACATAAAATAATCACATGGTTATCACGTTTCGAGAATAGTCCTCCTGTGCATAGAGCTTTTATTATTATTTCTAATTTTAAAAAACTATGCAAACAAAAAAAACTAAGAATAATGCAAAATATAAATTCATTGACCCAGAAATGGCAATCGATCTTGTGTGCGGAATGGAGCTCAATGCAGAGAATATTAAGGCAAACACAGACTACAAAGATAAAACCTACTACTTTTGCGCTATCCACTGCAAAAATCACTTTGCAGCCGATCCTGTAAAATATGTAGGAGAATAAATTATTAAACTAACTATAAAAATATGAACAATAATCAAAACAATAAAATAGGATTTGGCATAGGATGGATTGCTGTTGGTCTAATTCTAGGTATGTTTATTATTCCAATGATGCGTAGTAATTCAGTTGTTTCAAACAATATTCAAAATACAAGTTCAAAGACTGTAAATGTAGGTGGGGTTGATCAGCACTTCATAGAGCAGATGATACCTCACCACGATGGAGCTATCGCGATGGCAAACATGGCGTTTGTAAAGTCTAATCGCACAGAAGTTAAAACCCTCGCTAAAGAAATCATAGACGCTCAAGAAAGAGAGATAAAAGATATGCAAGGTTGGTATAAAAATTGGTTTGGAAAAGATGTGAATACTCAAAATACATTTTCTATGATGAATGGCGGAGGAATGATGTCGGGAGGAGGGATGCACATGGGTGGAAAGGAAGATGTCACAGCGCTAGAAAATGCAGCGGATTTCGATAAGGCATTTATTGAGGGAATGATTCCACATCATCAATTGGCTATTATGATGGCTCAAATGTTGAAATCTGGTACCAATAGACCCGAGATGCTTACTCTTGCTAACAATATTATTGAATCACAGTCAGAAGAGATAACCAAAATGCAAGGTTGGTATAAGAGTTGGTATAAATAAAATTATATATGAAAATCGAGCATAGATTTTTAATAGGTACGGTATTGGTGACTGGTGTTATTGTAGTCATGTTGTCTTTGTCTAGTGAAAAAGACGAGATAAAAGAAGTGGATAGATTCAGTAAAGCCCCATTGGGAGAAAAGATAAGTGAAATGAAATCACCACATGTGAAATTAGGGGCTTCTCATGAACCATATAATTCTAACCCTCCTACTTCGGGGCCACATACAGGTAATGATGTAGCAGGAGCAGGTATTAAAGAAAAACCTGTCGTAGATGAAATCGTTGTGCACAGTTTAGAGCATGGCGCTGTGGTCCTCTGGTACAGAGATGACTTAAAATCTGAAGATATAAATATGCTGAAAAATATCTTTAATGAAGCCTCTGGGAAAAAAATTATGATGCCACGTTCAAATATGGATACACCCATAGCGCTTACATCATGGACTTATCTTATGAAATTAGATAAGGTTGACGCTGAAAAAATAAAAGAATTTATCGAAATTAATAATGATAGAGGCCCTGAGAAAGCTTCAATATAAATATATGAATAAATACACATTTCATGTTTCGGGTACTCATTGTGCGTCGTGTAAGATCTTGATTGAAGATGTTTTAACTGAGCAAGATTTTATTAAAAATTCAAAAGTAGATTTAAATAATGAAACAGTAGAAATCGAAACTGATAGCGAACAGAGTGCGGAAGAAATTGCCACCTTGATTACCAGTAAAATAAAACCAAATGGATATGCGCTCTCAGTTGAGAGAATGGCGGAAGTTAGAGAGGGTGATGACGTTATTTGGAAAGCTATACCCCTTGGACTTTTATTCTTGGCCTTATTTTTTGTATTGCAAAAATCTGGGATTTTAAATCTAGGTATCGGTGGTAATACTACTCCAACCACAAGTTTTGTTATTGGGCTCATAGCTTCGGTTTCTTCATGTCTCGCTATAGTCGGGGGATTGGTTTTGTCGCTCTCTGCAAAAATATCAGAAGACAATACGAGCGATACTAAAACTTTTTTACTTTTTCACATTGGCCGGTTGGTTAGCTTTGCGGTACTCGGAGGGGTGCTGGGAGTGATAGGTAATGTTGTTGGAATTAATTTTACTTTCACCGCGATGCTCGGGATTATAGCATCCTTGGTGATGCTCATACTTGGTTTAAATTTGGTTGGAGTATTTGCTAACAATAAACTTACTTTAAACTCAGGAGTTTTTAATTTTTTTAGAAGAATAGAGCACAAGACCTTTACTCCACTTATCATTGGTTTTGGAACATTTTTCCTGCCTTGTGGCTTTACTCAGTCTATGCAAGTTTCGGCTATTTCTAGTGGTTCATTTGTGTCTGGAATGCTCATCATGTTTGCTTTTGCTTTAGGTACATTGCCCATGCTCGCCCTGCTTTCATTTGGGTCAGCATCTTTTGCTCAAAGTAAATATGCACCTTTGTTCTTTAAATCTGCGGGGGTTGTGGTTATAGGTCTAGGTATATTTGCACTACTTTCAGGGCTCGCGGGGCTCGGTATTATAAATCCCTTATTTAGTATTTAATTTGGTATAATTCGAATATAAAATTGTATGAATAAAACAGTTTCAATTATTATAACTCTCAGTCTTATCCTTGCCGTAGGGATTATTTTTTCAGACTCAGGAACGAAAGGCACAGATCAAGCTGTGCAAAATAGTGTCATAAAAGATGGGGTACAATACATTACAATCGAGGCTAAGGGGGGATATTCACCACAGACTAGTAATGCCAAAGCTGGAATTCCAACAAAACTAATCGTAAAAACAAGCGGGACGTATGACTGCTCGGCTTCTTTGGTTATCAAATCAATTGGTTTTCAAAAAATATTATCTCAGAACGGAGAAGAAATAATTGACCTAGGTACTCCAAAGGCAGGGGATAAATTCCAAGGAGTGTGCGGAATGGGTATGTATAGTTTTATAGTTAACTTTAGTTAAAGAATAGACGCCCTTGGTTTCTATTCTTATGGCCGTAGAGTACCTATTCCATCAAAACCAAGGCGGTTTTGATGGAATTGCCTAGTTTTACTAGATTTATGGCTGCGTTACAAACTGCGGAAGCGGTGACCTGCCTACCGGCAGGCAGGGATTCGCCGATACTGCGGCGGGTGCTTTTCCATCTCACTACGTTCGCAGGGAAAAGCCTTTCGAACCTCACACGCGAGCAAAGCAGTTTGCTCGCTCGCTCCGCAGTTTTTCACTGCGTTTTAAACTGCGGTGTATCTTGGACAAAGTTCGAAATTACTTCGAGCTAAATCCAAACGATTAAATTACTAAAAATGGACTCGGCAGGGCGAAACAATATTTTTGGGGATATGGGTTCGCCCTGCCTCGGCTAAATGTTTTTGAAATTCGGCGAGATTCAGAACTCTGCCCGCAGGAGGGGTTTGGGGAGGAATGCGGGAAAACCAAAATTCAAAATGCTCGGTGCCTACGGTCATCATAACATATTGTGTTCACGCAAAAGGGGTGCACCCTCGGCATCCGCCTCGGGCATTTCCGCTAGGGCTACGAGTGCCTAGATGCCTATGAGCGAGCAAACAAAAAGACAAACGGCTCAAATACCAGGAAATGAGCCGTTTGGAAATTGCTCGCCCTTCTTGGGGAGAGGAAGTTTCCTCTCCCCGGGTCGGGACTACACTCTCGGATTACCGAGAGTGTTCCGCCCTCGCCATCCCCACTCTACGTTTTTCAATATTATGTTTGGTGTGTAGCTTTCGCTTTCGATTTCTGGATTGCAATTCGGGTCAGGCACTCGTCCTTTAGCCGTGGACACCCTAGCGGAAATGCCCGAGGCGCAAATACATCGTGCTTGCCCCAGAGTTTTTGTGATTACACAAAAACTCTACCCCACCCGTGCGTGCACGCGAAAATCACTCCCTGAAAATTTTAAATATTTAAATTCGAGAATACGAAACTCCTTTCCCAGTTTTTCCGCTTTGTTTTATTTTTCCTTCTTTCTCAAGTTGTGAGAGATACCGAGTTGCTGTGGCATCAGACACGTGCAAATACTTTTCTACTTCGTCGTTTGTGATTTTGGAATGCTGAAGAAACAAACTCATAACTCGATCGAGTTTCTTGCGTTTCCTAAATTGAATTGCGTTTCGAGCTGTGATTAGAAGTTCGCGGGCGAGAGATTTTTTAGATACTTCACGAACAGGCTTCGCCTGTTCGCTTTGAGAAATTTCCTGTTCCTCTAACGGCTCATTTACTGGTATTTGAGCCGTTTCGGGTTTAGAAGTCCGATTCTCCTCAATTTCAGGGCTAGTTTCTGGTTCTGGCTTTATGGCTTCAGGCTCGTTTTGGGGTGAATTATCATTATTGACCGGAATGGCACTATCTGCGTTCCCAGGGCTTTCTAGGGCCTCTGGAGGCAGGTCGGGACTAGTGGAAACAGGGGTAATTTCAGGTGCTTGCTCGGTAGGCTCTTGGGGGCTTGGTGGAATAGAGTTTTCTGTGGAAGTTGGGTTTTGGGCTATATTTTCCTCGTCGGGCATAAATATATTATACACCTCTAAAGATTCTGTAATAGACGAGTTTAGAAAACTCTATTGTTGCAAAATAAACTATAACCATTAGTAAAATTATTCCCAAAGATTCGTAGGAAGGTTTAACAAATTTTAAAAATCTTTCTCCCCAATAAGTGAATGGCAAAATAATTGCAAGACCCGCTGGAATAATGCAAAGAAGTGAAACAACTACTGACGGCTTAGTTCCTTGCCAAAATAATTTTTTAGTTCTAATGGAAAAAATAAGCAAGAGTTCAATAAGCGTTGAACCGATAAATAAATTTGTCTGCAATATCGCTGAACCATTTTTCTTAAATAGAAGAAAAAATATAAAAACAAATACAGCATTGATAATACCAAACACAAGCGATGTCAAAACAATTTCGTTAACATTGTATGCTCTAGGTTTTTTTAATTCTAATTTATCAACTTTATCAAAAGATATGGCTATCATCGGTGTATCGGTTAGTAAATTAAGAAGCAACACTTGCACTGGCAACATCGGCAAAAATGGTGAAAAAATCATGGCGACAGCAACAGCATAAAAATTTCCAAAGTTAGATATAAGGGTGGTTTTTAGATACTTCACCATGTTAGCAAATATCTCACGCCCTCCTTTTATTCCGTCAATAATAACTGACAAGCTAGAATTTAACAGAACTATATCAGAAGCACTTCGGGCAATATCTGACGCAGTATTAACTGCTAAAGCTACACTCGCAAGTTTAAGTGCGGGAGCATCATTTATTCCATCTCCAAGAAACCCCACTTCGTATTTCTTTTCCAAAAGTTCAATAACCCGATATTTTTGTTCAGGCGATACACGAGCAAAGACATGCACATTTTCAACTGCAATTATTTGATCGGCCTCCGATAATTTCTCAAATTCTTCTCCGTTCATAACTTCACTTTCGTTTTTGATAATGCCAGTTTTTCTAGCAACAGCAATAGCAACATTTTTACTATCGCCAGTTAGAATTTTTATTCTTACTCCCAACTCCTCGGCTTGCAGTATTGCGGGGATAGCAGATTCTTTGATCGGGTCGCTAAAAGAAATAGCCCCAATATAATCAAGATTTTTTTCTGCTGTTGCATCATACGCAGAACCACCAGTCCAATTTTTCATAGCAAGTGCGATAACTCTTTCTCCTAACATTTCACGCTCGGCAATCCAAATCGAAATTTCTTTTTTTCTTTCTTCGGAAATGTTTGAACACAAACTAACAATAATTTCGGGAGCACCACGAACAATCAACTTATTTTCATTTTTTAATTCCACAAGAACACTATTTCTTTTTCTTTCAGGGTCAAACGGTAGTTCATTGATTTTTTGTGATTGATTGAGTTCTTTGTCTGTGCCAAGTTTTGCAAGAAGTGCAATATCAAATGAACTACTACCTTGCTCTGACGAAGAACAGAGCGCGCCACTCAAAAGGCAAAAACTTTCATTTTCGGCATGAAAAGCACTGACCGACATTTTATTTTCTGTGATTGTTCCTGTCTTGTCTACACACAAAACTTCAATGCTCCCCAAGTCCTCAACAGCCGAGAGTCGTTTTACAACTACATGCTTTTTAGCGAGATTAAGCGATCCTTTGGAAAAAGAAAGTGCCGCAACTACTGGCAAGGTTTCAGGAATTACACTAACCGCAAGTGCAATCGAGAAAAGAATTACATCTGCAAAACTTGTCCTGTTGTCTGCTTTTTTTACTAAGAAATTTATAATTAAAACAAGCGCGAGGGTCGCAAGAATGATTTTTAAAATCCATTTACTTAATTTTGATATTCCTTTTTCAAATGTGCTTACTCCCTCGCTTTCGGCAGTTAATTTTGTTATAGAACCTATTTCTGTATTTTTCCCCGTAGCTACAACAATTCCCGCGCCCTTACCCTGCATAATTGTTGTGCCAGAAAATCCCATATTTCTTGCATCATGTATTCCAGAAATATTTTTTTGATTCAAAACCAGAGAAGTTTTCAAAACTGACATTGATTCTCCAGTTAAGATAGATTCATCAACGAGTAAATTGTCTGCTCGAATGAAACGAACATCAGCAGGCAAAATATTGCCTGGTTCAAGCACACAAATATCGCCCAATACTATCTCCTCACTTTTTATAACAACTTCAACTGCACCCCTTAAAACTCTGCAATGATTCACTAATATTTTCTTTAGTAATTCAACAGATTTTTGCGAATTGTATTCTTGAACAAATCCCAAAATCGCGCCTATCAAAACAAACGAGGCGATAAAAATACTATCTATTGTTTCTCCAAGATACAAAGCAAGAAGCGATGCAAAAATTAAAATATAAACAAATGGCGAAGCAAATTGTTGGAGTAATACCTGCCACCATTTTGTTTCTTTGACCAGAATTTTATTCTGTCCGTATTTTTTTAAATTTTCCTTTGTTTTTGTTTCAGTTAAGCCGTTGGCACTACTGCCAAATTCCAAATAGATGTCCGAAATATCTTTTTCAGCAAAAGATTGATAGGACATAAAAGTTTTAAGCAACCTTTTTTACTCCAGCCAGTTCTTTATCTCTTTTAGCTTCTAAATCTGATAAATCTTTTTGTGCCTTTGTGGAGCGTTCTTTTACATATACTTCACCTTTTTCGGATTCGGCGGCTGCGTTTAACCAGAAATTTGTTTTTTCTAACATCTGATTAAATAAATCTCTCAATTTTAACACTTTTCCTCTATCGCTTATGTCTGATGTCATTTCAAGCATTCTTTTGTATTCTGGCTGATTAACTAATTTTCCAATAGTCATACCTATTTTGTATTTATCTTCCGATTTCAAACTAGGGTCATAAGAAATCAAGACCACTTCTCCCGTATCGGGCGTTTTAGCATAGCTAAAATCAAGATCAAGATAAGGGGCTAATTGATTTTCTAATGTTGCGATATTTCCTTTAAAATTCCTCACTTCCTTCACGCCTTCAGGATTTTTTACAAAACCATGAGCTTGCCCATACATATCTTTTTGAGTTAAAAGGTTATTCCACTCATCGCGATATTTATCATAAATTCCCTTACTTTCTGCATCAAGCGCAACAGCTCCCGCTTCTGTTATGCTTTTTCCTTTAACTTCTGCAATTCTACTTTCCGTGTCCGTTTTCACGGCATCAATTTGTGCATCAACTACTTCCGTTCTTTTTCCAATTTCGTCAGCAGAACCACCCATACCCTCAACTTGGGTAATTTGAGCAGGTGGTGTTGTTTCAACAGCTTGAGCTTTCGCTAAAACAGCTTCAAGTTTTTTTCTCGCTAACTCAACAACATCCTCGTGGCCTCCCATAGCTTCCGCATCATCAATCAAACTTTCAATTTCTTCTTTACTTTCTGCTTTCCCTAAATCTCGCTTTAATAAATCTTTTTCTGAATCCATAAAATTATCCTACTTATTTATAATCCTAGTGATGCCCGAATCGCATCAACTTTTTGAGCTTCAAGCTCTTTTATATAACCGCGAATAATTTCTTTACGCTCACCGCCAAGCTTTTCAAGTTTTTGCATAGCTTCGCTATATATTTCTTCAATCTTTTTTGCTTGTTCTTCTGGTGTCATAAAATAAAAAAACTGGCAATGAGCCAGCTAAGACGCAAAAAGCTCCTAGCCAGCGATAGCTCAAAGAGCTACCCATATCCCTTTCGGGATATGACACAACCAGTGTGAACTCTGACTAGGAGTTCTTTATACTGGTTGTGTTTTTCGACCATGCCCCTGTTGCCAAAGGTTTAGGTCTTCTTATTAAGTTGTATTTTTATATATTAACACTCTCTATATTTTTTATCCACAGCCCAAAACCCCCGCCCGCATTCCTCCCCAAACCCCTCCTGCGGGCAGAGTTCTGAATCTCGCCGAATTTCAAAAACATTTAGCCGAGGCAGGGCGAACCCATATCCCCAAAAATATTGTTTCGCCCTGCCGAGTCCATTTTTAGTAATTTAATCGTTTGGATTTAGCTCGAAGTAATTTCGAACTTTGTCCAAGATACACCGCACGAATTTGAAATCAATACCCCCGCGAAAAAATGCGCCCGCGCGAAGCGCGGGTGATGTGGGCGAATCTGAATTAAACCCAAACCCCGCCAGGATTTTCCACGCTCCGCGTGGCTCTTCGTTGCCAATGCAAAAACAAATATGGTAATATTGACTGGTAACCAACCCAACAGCTTCGCTTTTTATTTTGCAATTTTTTAATTGTGAATCTTAAAGGGCATCTCTGTCAGTTTAGCGAAAGCTGGATTGGTTACACAGAGTTGCCCTTTTGGGTTTTTATACCATGAACCAAACCAAAAAGTTTTTCATATATACTCGCAAGTCCACGGATGACAAAGACCGTCAGGTTAGAAGTATTTCCGATCAACTTTCTGAATTGAAAGAATTGGCGATAAAAGAAAGTTTGGAAATAGTCGATGTCTTTGTCGAAAAGCAGACCGCCAAAATACCAGGTCGTTCCGTATTTAATGAAATGATGTTGAGAATGGAGGCGGGCGAAGCATCTGGTATTTTGGCGTGGCACCCCGATCGACTTGCGAGAAATTCCGTTGACGGAGGGAAAATAATATATTTGGTTGATACTGGAGTTATCAAGGACTTGAAATTTTCAACTTTTTGGTTTGATCCGACACCGCAAGGAAAGTTCATGTTGAGTATCGCTTTTTCTCAATCCAAATATTATGTGGACAATCTAAGTGAAAATATTAAGCGCGGACATAGAAACAAAGTGAAGGATGGAATATGGCCTCAAATGTCTCCGCTTGGGTATGTGAATGTAAAAGGTAAAGGCATTGTTCCCGACATTCTAAACGCTTCACTTATTAAAAAGACATTTGAGGCATATGCAACTGGAAATTTCACTTTGAGACAAGTCCGCGAAAAGTTTAATGAGCTTGGATTGAAAAGAAAAAGCGGAAAAGAACTTGCGGTGTCAAACTATCAGCAAATCCTCAAAAATCCCATTTATACAGGACTAATGAAATATAATGGGGAGATTTTTGAGGGAAAGCACGAGCCGATTATTTCAAAGAAACTTTTTGACCAAGCGCAAGAAGTGATGAGCCGAAAATCCAAACCGCATAGTAAAGGACTGCACCCATATATTTATCGAGGATTTTTCCGTTGCGGAGAATGTGGATGTTTCATTACTACCGAACAACAAAAAGGACATCACTACCTGCGTTGCACCAAACGAAAAAATCCCTGCACTCAACCTTATATGCGTGA
>CAYYKS010000002.1:0-26920 GCA_964469255.1 uncultured Candidatus Saccharibacteria bacterium
TTGGTAGAGTGTTTGAAATGACAGTTTTACCTTTGGGTACTACGAGTGACATATGAAAAACTGCTTTTTGGGCAGGTTCATCAAAACAAGGAAAGGCTCGACGAGCATCTGTGGCCTCGAGCTGAGTAGTGGCGATGTGGTGAACTTTGCCTTCGAATACATACGAGCTTTTGTAGAAGCCTCGCATTTTGTCATTTAAAATTCCTTTAAAAACTAAAGTTAGTTTTACTTTACCCATGGGTATATTCTTGGGAAAAGTGAACGTGGCGGTTTCAGATTTTACATCGTAAGAGATTTTTCCGAATACCCCAGAAATACTAGCAGTCATAATTTCTAATTCTTTAGAATGCAGAGTGAGGGTCTTGGTTGGCTTTAGTATTTCTAGTGAAATAGTCTCCACTCCTTCGAACGTAAAGTTCTCCAAATCTGGACGAAGTTGCAATTCGTACTCTCTCGGCACCACGTTTTTAGATAGTCGGACGGATTGTTGTTTTCCTGATTTCATTCGACAGATTATAGCTTTTTTAGCTCCTTTTTACACTTGACTATTATACACAAAAGTGATATAATATAATAGATTTACCTATAGCATTTCGCTGTAGATTTAAAAAAGAGGTTCTTTGTGATTTATCGAAACTGGCCGGAAATCTGTAAGGTGAAATTTCACCTGCTCCTCCTGACCCTCAGCACCATCGACCTCGAGTCGGACGAGGGCCTTGGACTTGTTTCTGTCTTCCCTGAGTGCTTTTCGAACGAGCCCGTTCAGGGTCCGATCCCTCTCTCCGTGCTCCGTAAGGAATCACAAGAGCGGGCTGTCGCTGAGCGTGTTCCTAGAGAATTGGGAGACCAGTTGCTTCAGAGCTTTAGCGTTCTGAGTCTTCACAATATCCCATACATCAGCTTCGACACTTACGGGAGGCAAACGGCGGGATGCACATATCCGATCCGCCCTGACCACATTCCCGTCGACGCCAAGCTCGGTGACATCGTCGAGCACGAAGGTTCCAAGTGGGTCGTTGTCGAGAACAACGACTCGTGCGAGGAAATCCATCTCGCTCCACTCGAGTGCATCGATCCGAACGCGTGAAGTTCGCAATCAACCGCTACGTCTGTAAAGACCTCTGGCGGTTTCGTTTTGCCTCATTTTTTGCTAGTATGTGAAAGTGGATACTGAGATTTTTCAAATAAAGACTACAGGGTTCGAAGGGCCTTTTGCCTTGCTTTTAAATCTTGTGGAAAAGCAGAAGCTTTTTATAAATGACGTATCACTCGCTACGGTGACGGAAGATTATCTAGCATATATGAACAAATTGGGTGCGGTTCATCCGAATGAACTTTCTAGTTTTATTTTAGTTGCTTCTACTCTTATTTTAATAAAATCCAAGTCATTACTTCCGAATCTGGATCTAACTGACGAAGAAAAGGGTGATATTCAAAATCTAGAAGAACGCTTGCGACTTTTTGAACTTTATACAAAACTCGGTTTAAATGTAAAAGAAAAATTTGGATCACAAATGATATTTGCTCCGCTCGAGCGCAAGAATGATGTGTTGGTATTTTTGCCAGACGAACAAATCACTCGAGACAGCATGATGGGTTTTGCAAAAAGTGTTCTGGGCGCAATACCAAAGAAGGTATTCTTGCCCGAGGTAGAAGTGCGCAAGGTAATAAGTATTGAGGAGATGATAGACAAGCTCACAGTCCGAATTCAGAATTCTATCCAGACAAATTTCCGAGATTTTGCTAACCATAGAAGCGGCAAGCCTATCACCCGTGAAGAAAAAGTAGAAGTGATAGTGGGCTTTTTAGCAATGCTTGAGATGGTCCGCCAAGGTGTGGTGGATGCAGTGCAGGCTATTGATAGTGGAGATATTATTATCGAAAAACAAATATCATGAATTTAGAATCAAAAATAGAAGCAGTATTGTTTTGGAAAGGGGAGCCTATGTCACGCAAAAAATTGAGTGAGGTTTTAAAAGTTGGATCAGATGAAATAAATACCGGTATAGAAAAACTCAAAGAAGCCTTGATCAATAGAGGTGTTGCCTTGATTGAAAAAGGTGACGAAGTAACTTTAGGCACGGCTCCGGAAATGTCAGAACTCATAGAAAATTTACAAAAAGAAGAGCTCAACAAAGACCTTTCGAAAGCAGCGCTCGAAACTCTTTCTGTGGTTCTGTATAAAAACGGAGCAAGCCGAAGCGAGATAGATTATATCCGTGGAGTAAACTCAAGCTTTAGCCTCCGAGCTCTTTCTGTGCGCGGACTGGTGGAGAAGACCACTGATGCAAAAGACAGCCGACGCTTTATTTACAAGCCCACATTTGAACTGCTGTCATACATGGGGGTAAAATCTGTCGAAGAGCTTCCTGAATTCGGAGGTGTGAATAAAGAGATAGAAGCAGTAACTGATGAAGATGCAAAATCCGGAACCGATCAAAACTTATAATAACGCCCTGGTTTTTTCTTTGCTTTCTGTTGCCATAGCAGGGGCTTTCTTTTTTGTTGGGAATAACAAATTGAATGAAGAGTATAAGCAACAGGAAGAAAAATACGAAAAGATCCAGGCTGCTTTAAATAGTGCAGAGTTTATAGCAAAAGCAATATCGGTGTATGACATCACCGACAGCAGAAAAATATATTCTAAAAATGATGAGGTGGTTTTACCTATAGCTTCAATCGCTAAGATCATGACAGTGGTAGAAGGGTTAAAAGGCCGTAACCCTGCAGACATCATCTATGTATCTTCTGATGCGGTAAAACAAGCTGGAGATTTTGGCATGTTAGCAAATGAAAAATGGAAAATAGGGGAGCTAGCCAAGGCAACGCTGGTGGTATCTGCGAACGATGGAGCATATGCCTTGTCCGAGCTCGGAGATAATTTTTTAAATAATATAAATAGTAAAGTGCGCAGGCTCGGTGCAGCGAATACAATTTTTGCTAATCCCACGGGACTGGATATTTATAATGAGAGTAAGGAAGAAATAATTGGCGTAGGAGTTGTGGCTACAGCAGAAGACGTGAACGCTATGGCAGCCTACGGATTCAAAGCATATCCTGAAATCTTTAGTGCAACCACACTTGCCGAAATAAATATAAAATCAGAATCAGGCTTTGAGCATAATTTTAAAAATACAAACACTTTAATTGGCAAAATCCCAAATTTACTTTTTTCTAAGACTGGTTTTACAGAAACGGCAGGTGGAAGCTTGGTAATAATATTCAAAGATAAAAATGGACACGACATAGCCGTAACTGTCCTCGGCTCCACCTACGACGGCCGATTTGAGGATATGGAAAAGATTGTAAATGTGTTGTACAATAATTAATTATGAGTGAAAAAGGACCAGGAATTAGTACGGGGAAAGATACTGAGCCGGGTAAGGCATTAGAAACAAAGCATACAGTAAAAGACACGTGGTTTAATGCTTATGTTGAAGCCAATGCGTCTGTGCCTCAAGCCGACACAGCTATAGATATATATCTTTTAGATGCTGTTCTAAGAGATTTACCTATTGACTGGACAACATTTGCTGAATCTGAATTTTCTCCTGAGCAAATAAAAAGAATAAGTGAAATTATGAGTCGAGTTCACGCAGGCCTTAGTGTACCCTATGCGACTGTAGGCCACCATCATCATTTTAAAGACCAACCTGTAAATTTTGTTTTTCAAGATCGAATACAAAAATTATGGACTAGAGCGAAGAATAATTTGATAGTCAATTTATATTGGTCTGTTATCCCATTTGGTGGGGCTAGACCAAATGTAACTGAACTGGATTCTTTTTTCAAAAACTCCCAAAATCACGAGGAAGTTATAAAGCTAATTAACATCTTTGGGATAATAAAACGAGCACATAAAGATAAGGAAGCTCAAGCGTTACTAAAAACTTATAGGGAACAGTTAATCCTTAATCCTAAAAGAGATCAAACAGGCTTGCTCCGTGCAAAATTGAATGAAGTAATTCGAAGAGAATTAGCAAGTAGTGGTCTAAATCTTGATGATTCTTTTATAAAAAATGTAATAACATTGCTAAGAGTTAATGAATAAAATTTCTGAAACCAAAAATTGCCAGAACTGCAAAAATAACTTTACTATCGAGCCGGATGATTTTGGGTTTTATGAGAAGATAAAAGTTCCGCCACCTACTTTTTGTCCTGAGTGTCGAGTTCAGCGACGAATGAGTTTTTTGAATGAACGAACTTTGTATAAAAGGAAATGTGATTTGAGCGGTGAGTCTATAATCTCTCTCTTTCCAGAAGATGTAGAAGTTCCTGTATATTCTCCTAAAGTTTGGTGGAGCGACAAATGGGATGCAATGGAATATGGACAAGAGTATGATTTTTCCAGGCCATTTTTTGAACAATTCGGGAAATTATTGAGACGAGTTCCTCAGTTCGCTCTTCAGAGTCAATACACTACTCTCATAAGGACAGAGTACGTAAATATGGGCACAAATCTAAAAGATTGTTACATGGTATTTAATACTTCATACAGTGAAGAATCAGGATATACCACTTTCTTTTTACATGGCAAAAAGTGCTTTGATATTTACAAAGGAGAACAACTTGAACTGTGCTACGAAGGCTCACGACTACACCAATGTTATAGAGCTCTTTATTGCGAAGATTCAGCTGATAGTTTTGATATATACTTTTCTTATGATTTAAGGAATTGTAATAATTGTTTTGGATGTTCGGGTTTAGTAAGTAAATCTTATTGTATTTTTAATAAACAATATACAAAGGAAGGATATCAGGAAGAGATAAAAAAATATAATCTTGGGTCACACAAAGCTGTAGAAGAAATTAAGAAAAAAGCAGAAAAAATAAGGCAAGAACTTCCTAGAAGATACATGGAAGCAAGTCATAATGTGAATGTAACTGGAAATAGAATATATAACTCAAAAAACTCACGGAATTGTTTTGAAGTAAACGGAATCGAAGACAGTAAGCACTGTCAATTTGTATTCTATAAACCCTCCAGAGACTGTTACGACATGACTCTATGGGGGCAAAATGCAACACGTATTTACGAGTGCATGGGGGCAGGAGACAGCCAAGATATGATTAAGTTTTCTTTTGATTGCTGGGCACCAGCAACTAACATAGAATATTCGTATCACATCACTACACAAAATAAAAATCTTTTTGGTTGTGTGGGATTAAAAAATAAAGAATATTGTATTCTGAACAAGCAATATACAAAAGAAGAGTATGAAAAATTGATTCCTAAAATAAAAAAACATATGGATGAAATGCCATATATAGATAAAAGAGCAATTGTTTATAAATATGGAGAATTTTTCCCTTCTGAAATTTCTCTTTTTACCTATAACGAAAGTTTTGCCAGTAGTTACTTTCCACTTGAAAAAGAGCAAGCGCTCGAAAAAGGTTTTAATTGGAAAGATATACCGATAAATAAATATGAGATAACAATCAAGGCAGCGGATTTGCCAGACAATATTGAAAATGTGGACCATTCAATTTTAGAAGAGACAATAGAGTGTGAAGTTTCTAAACGAGCATTTCGAATTACTCCTTTAGAGTTACAATTTTATAAATCTATAAATATCCCAATTCCGCGATTACATCCTGATGAGCGCCATAAAAAAAGATTAAGCAAAGAAAATCCATTGAAACTTTGGCATAGGCAGTGTATGTGTAATAAAAAACATTCAAATCACGAAGGAAAATGTGAAGTTGAATTTGAAACTAGTTATGCTCCAGATCGACCAGAAATTATTTACTGTGAAAAATGCTACCAACAGGAGGTGTATTAATATAAGCTATCGCTTACATATGAAAAACGAAATTAAAATCTGTCAAAACTGCAAGAATGACTTCACTATCGAGCCAGATGATTTTGGGTTTTATGAAAAGATAAAAGTTCCTCCTCCGACTTTTTGTCCGCATTGTCGATATATTCGACGGCTTTTAGATAGAAATGAGTACAATTTATATAAAAGAAAATGTGACGCTACTGGTAAAAGTATAATTTCTATTTATCGTCCCGAGGCACCGTTTCCAGTTTATGAACAAGAGTACTGGAAGTCAGACAAGTTTGACGCCACGGAATACGGACGAGATTTTGATTTTAATCGTCCGTTTTTTGAACAATACGAAGAACTGCGTCGAGCAACACCTCATGTGGCCATGGTAAATTCGAGTAGCGTTAATAGTGAATACACTAATCAAGCTCAAAATAACAAAGATTGCTACATGCTTGTAACAAGTGGTAATTGTGATAAAAGTATGTACGGAAGTTGGCACGAGAGTACTTTTTTCTGCTCTGATTGCTATATGGCGCAAAAAAGTGAATATTGTTATGAATGTATAAACATTACTAAATGCTCAAATTGTGCATGGTCTCAAGACTGCTCGGATTGCGTGAATGTATATTTTTCCAGTGATTGTAGGGGGTGTACCGATTGTTTTGGTTGTGTTGGACTTCGAAGTAAGAGCAATTGTTGGTTTAACGAACAACTAACAAAAGAAGAGTATATAAAAAAACTCGATTCATTTAGTTGGGATAGCCAGTCGATTAATAACGTAAGAGATAAATTTAAACTTCTTAGATTGAAATCTCCCTTCAAGTATTATCATGGTTCACGGATAGAAAATTCTACAGGTGATTACATGGAAAACATAGAAGATTCTCGGTTATTGTTTAATTGTCGAGACAATAAAGATACCGCGTACATGCAGGATGCTTGGCTTCAGATACAAGACTGTCGTGATTGTACTGAAATTGATAAGGGCCAGTTATCATACGAAGTTCAGGGTGTGGATTCTCCGTATGGAACTATAGTAGCGAGAAGTTGTACAAATACCATAACAAATTCTTGCTACTGCGATATGTGTTTTGGAGTACAAGATAGTTTTGGTTGCTTTGGTTTAAAATATAATCAATATTGTATTTTCAATAAACAGTATTCTAAAGAAGACTATTTTATTTTGAAAGAAAAAATTATTGAGCACATGAGAAAAACAAAAGAATGGGGTGAATATTTTCCAGCTCATTTGTCGCCATTTACTTATAATGAATCTATGGCCCAAGATTATTTTCCTTTAACAAAAAATGAAGCACTAAAAAATGGTTATACTTGGTACAACAGGCCAGACAGAGATTATAAAATCACCATAAGAACAGAAAATTTACCAAAAACGATTGGCGAAACAAGTGATGAAATAATAAATGAAGTAATTGAATGTTCCTCTCAAAAACTTGCAGATGTTAAGGAAAAGTACCCACTATGTACTACCGCTTTTAATATTACTCAATTAGAACTATCACTTTATAGAATTTTAAAGATACCAATTCCAGAAAGATGTTTTCCGTGTCGCAGAACAGATAGATTTAAATTACGAAATCCTAGAGATTTATGGCACCGAAAATGTATGTGCGACAAGAAGCACTCAAATCACGAAGGAAAATGTGAAGTTGAATTCGAAACCAGTTATGATCCAGAGCGACCAGAGATAGTTTACTGTGAAAAATGCTACCAGCAGGAGGTATACTAATATAAGCTATCGCTTACATATGAAAAACGAAATTAAAATCTGTCAAAACTGCAAGAATGACTTCACTATCGAGCCAGACGATTTTGGGTTTTATGAAAAGATAAAAGTTCCACCTCCTACTTTTTGTCCAGAGTGTAGACTACAGAGACGCTTGGCTTGGAGAAATGAACGAGGCTTACATAACCGTGAGTGCGGTCTATGCGGGAAGAAGATAATTTCTATTTACAGTAAAGAATATAATAATCTTGTTTATTGCGACAAGTGCTGGTGGAGCGATAATTGGGATGCTTCAACTTATGCTGAAGATGTAGATTTTTCAAAGCCATTTCTGATTCAATTATTTGAACTTTTCCGCAGGACTCCAGTTCCTAACTTATTTGCATTCGGTACTACTATGATTAATTCTCCGTATTGTAATATGGCTAATAATATGAAAAATTGCTATTTACTACATGATGGAACTTTTGATGAAAATGTTTCTTACGGGAGCGGAGCTTTCTATTGTAAAGATTCTCAAGATATCACTATGACTAGAAAAGGTGAGCTATGTTACGAATTGATTACAGCCATCAATTGTTATCAAACTACTTTTTCTCAAAACTGTGAAGATTGTGTAGATGTACATTTTTCATATGGACTTCGAGGTTGTACGAATTGTTTTGGCTGTGTGAATTTAAACAAAAAAAGTTATCATATTTTTAATGAACCTTATACGAAAGAAGACTATGAGCAGAAGATTAAATCTTTTGGCTTGGATTCTTTTAAAAATGTACAGCTTATCAAAGAAAAATCTCAAACATTTTGGAAAAAATTCCCCAAAAAGTATTATTTCGGAGTTCAAAATTTAAACGTTACTGGTGATTATTTAGAGCATTCAAAAAATTCAAAATCATGCTTCGGTGCGGCAAATCTAGAGGATTCAAAATTTTGCTCTTTTGTATCTAATGGCCCGGTAAAAGATACGTACGATTTTACTCATTATGGAGACAATATAGAACTTGTATATGAATGTTTACAGGCTGGAGACGGACTATCTAATTGTAAATTTGGTTGGGGTAATTGGATGCAGACTAATAATGCTGATTACAGTATAACTGTACCCGGGTCTTCTTATCTCTTTGGTTGTATTGGGCTAAAAAAGAAAAAATATTGCATCCTTAATAAGGAATACTCAAAAGAGGAGTACGAAGAATTGATGCCTAGGGTTATCAAGCACATGAACGATATGCCTTATATTGATAAAAAAGGAAGGATATATAAATATGGAGAATTTTTCCCAATAGAACTCTCGCCATTTGGCTATAATGAAACAACTGCTCAAGAGTATTTTTTCTTAGACAAAGAGCAAGTGAATGAACAAGGGTATAACTGGCGAGAGTCAGACAAGAGAAATTATGAAATAACAAAACAATCAGAACAACTACCGGATTCTATCTTCGCAGTGGAAGATTCAGTTCTTAGTGAAGTTATTGGATGTGAGCATAAAGGGGGGTGTCATGAAAACTGTATGACTGCTTTTAGGATTTTAGAGGACGATTTAAAGTTCTATCGTCGAATGAATCTACCGCTTCCTAGATTATGTCCAAATTGCCGACATCACAAAAGATTAAAACAAAGGAATCCTTTAAAACTCTGGCACCGACAATGCATGAAGGAGGACTGTGAAAACGAATTTGAAACCAGCTATGCCCCTGACAGACCGGAGATCGTGTACTGTGAAAAATGCTACCAGCAGGAGGTGTATTAGAAGCCTAATTATGTTATTATCTAATGATGTATTTTGATTTAGTTAAAATTTTCTTGCCGACAGCCTTATCCTTTTTCATAGGAATACTTATAACCCCTATTGCCACTCATTTTTTCTATAAATACAAGATGTGGAAGAAGCATTCGAGAAGTATCGAGTGTCCGACTCCGGATTTTACTAAAATCCACAATGAGGAAGAGGAGTTACACACACCTCGAGTAGGTGGAATGATCATCTGGGTCACAGTTTTACTTACAACTTTAGTTTTTTACTTTGCTGCTCAAGTATTTCCTTCGGCCTTTACGGAGAAGATGAATTTTTTTAGTCGAAACCAGACTTTTATACCCCTTTTTACTCTTCTTATAGGGTCCGTGATTGGTTTCTGGGATGATTTGATACAGATATATGGTAGTGGTAGTTTTGCGAGAGATGATGCATCTTGGAGAAAATGGAAAGCAACGCTGGTGGCACTACTTTCTTTCTTTATCGGTAGTTGGTTTTACTACAAGCTCGGACTTACTTCTATTCACATACCTTTTGGGGGCGAATTATTTTTAGGGATACTTATTATCCCTGCATTTATGATCGTGTCTTTGGCTACTTTTTCTGGTGGAGTTATTGATGGTATCGATGGTTTGGCTGGTGGAGTGATGGCTTCTATTTTTGCTGCTTACTCAGCAATTGCTTTTGCCAACAATCAAATAGACCTTGCCACCTTTTCTGGAGTAGTGGCAGGAGTTATTTTAGTTTTTCTTTGGTTCAATATTCCTCCGGCTAGATTCTACATGGGGGAGACGGGTATAATGGGGCTGACTATTACTATTTCTGCGCTGGCATTTTTGACTGATTCAGTTTTGATTTTACCAGTTATTGCCTTACCTCTCGTAATTACTACTGCTTCTGATCTTATACAATTTGCTTCAAAGAAGTGGAGGGGAAAGCGATTTTTCAGACTGGCACCACTACACCACCACCTTATGGCTATCGGCTGGTCACAATTTAAGGTGACCATGCGGTTTTGGGTACTGTCTGTAGTATTTGCGATCATCGGGGTGATACTGGTCATTGTTAGTTAATTAAAAAATGAAGCAAGAAAAAAAGATAGATAGATTTTTTTTAATAATTGTATTTCTTCTGATCACCATCGGTGCGGCTATTTTTATTTCGGCATCTCTCGGAATTCTCGTAAAAAACAAAGATGTGTTTTACTCAGTTCTACGGAATCAACTGGTACTAGGGCTCGGGCTAGGCCTAGTCGGTATGTACCTCTGCACCAAGATTGATTACAAGGTTTGGCGAAAGTATTCTCTGGTAATTTTTATCGCCTCCATACTACTCACTTTGGCGGTATTTATACCTACACTCGGACTACGGCATGGAGGAGCTGAAAGGTGGGTGCAGTTCGGAGGATTTTCTTTTCAACCAGTAGAGTTTTTAAAATTCGGATTTATTATTTATTTTGCAGCTTGGCTTTCGTGGGTAAAAAGCCGTGTCAGTGATTTTAAGTTTGGAGTTTTACCACTGATGATACTGCTCACCATTATTGCTGGAATTCTTTTGCAACAGCCCGATACAAAAAGCTTGATCTTGATTATCGTTACAGGCATTGTGATGCTTTTCGTTTCCGGGGTGCCAATGAAATACATACTAGGAGTCAGTGGTGTTGCTATTGTAGTACTCTCGACTGTAGTTTATTTTACTCCGTACCTACAAGCCAGAGTGAAAACTTTTATTGATCCTTCTTCTGATTCAGCTGGTTCTTCGTATCAAATACAGCAGTCATTGATAGCTCTCGGCGGTGGAGGCATATACGGCAGGGGATTTGGGCAAAGTATCCAGAAATTTAGCTATCTGCCCGAACCACAAGGTGACTCTATCTTTGCTGTACTTGGGGAAGAAACAGGTTTTGTAGGATCAGTGGCGGTGATAATTCTATATATTCTTTTTGCTTTACGAGGCTTCAGGATAGCCAACCATGCGCCAGATTTGTTCAGTAGACTTTTGGTCTCAGGGGTTGTTATAATGATTACAGCGCAGTCATTTATGCACATTGCCTCGGTCATCGGGGTATTCCCACTGACCGGAGTGCCGCTGGTTTTCATGAGCCATGGCGGAACAGCGCTCATGGTGTACATGATGTCCATGGGGGTGATTTTTCAGATATCAAGACTTCAACAGCGTACTTAACAATTTATAATTATGAAAATAGTATTCACGGGTGGAGGAACAGGCGGACACTTTTATCCTATCATTGCCGTCGCCGAAAAAGTAAATCAAATAGCAGACCAAGAAAATATTTTAGAGCCAAAGCTTTACTATATTTCTGATAGCCCTTATGATCCCGAGGTTTTATTTGAGAACGGGATTTTGTTTGAAGAAGTTTACGCTGGCAAGATGCGAGTGAATCCTTCTGTTAAGGGACGCATCCTAAACTTCTTGGATATTTTTAAAGTAGGGTTTGGAACATTGAACGCAGTTTATAAATTGTTCTCAATATATCCGGATGTAGTTTTTGGTAAAGGGGGCTATGCTTCTTTCCCTACACTTATGGCGGCGAGAATTCTGGGCATACCGGTAATAATTCATGAATCCGATTCTGCGCCAGGGCGAGTAAACAAATGGGCAGGGAGGTTTGCTAAGAGAATCGCTGTGTCATTTAAAGACGCCGGAGAATTTTTCCCTATTAAAAAAGTAGCTTGGACGGGTCAGCCGATTCGCTCGACTATCGAGCGACCAGCACTTCGAAACGATGCCTTGGAATATTTTAAATTTGAATCAAATCTGCCGGTGCTTTTTATAATCGGAGGATCACAGGGCGCAGAACTTATAAACAATACTGTGCTCGATGCACTGCCTCGACTTTTGAAAGACTATCAGATAGTTCACCAAACTGGAGTAAATAATTATAAAGCAGTAAAAGGCCGTTCTGACGTCGTACTTTTTAATAGCGAATATAAATCGAGATATATTTCTATTCCATTCTTAAATCCGCTAGCTATGAAGATGGCGGCTGGAGTGGCTAGCCTCGTAATTTCTCGCGCCTCATCTACATTATTCGAAATAGCATCCTGGGGAGTGCCTTCAATCATGATTCCAATTACTTATTCGAATGCCGACCATCAAAAACTAAACGCCTTTGGCTATGCACGCGCGGGTTGTTGTAATGTAATCGAGGAAATGAACATGACCGCAAATATTTTGAGTTCTGAAATCGATCGAATGCTGGGAGATAAAGCCGGGTACAATGAAATGGTGCAAAATACTAAAAACTTTGCTAAGCCAAACGCTGCAAGTACTATCGCTCGAGAAATTGTCGATATTGCCTTATCCCACGAAGGCTAAAAGACTGTGTTATAATGGCTTAATGGCCGAAAAGAACAATAAAGTAATAACTAGATTCGCACCGTCACCAACGGGTTTTATGCATGTGGGTGGAGTGCGCACTGCACTATATGCTTGGCTTTGGGCCAAGAAAAATAATGGTACTTTTATTCTCAGAATTGAGGACACTGATAAAGGCCGGGAAGTAGATGGTTCTATTGAGCACATCATGAAGTCATTAAAATGGCTCGGAATCAATTGGGATCAAGGTCCAGATATTGGTGGTCCACATGCTTCATATATTCAATCTGAAAGACTAGATTCATACCAAAAATACGCCAAGATTTTGATTGATAAAGGTTTGGCTTATCCAGATCCATATACCAAAGAAGAGCTTGATGAATTTAGAAAAAAAGCGGAAGTTGAAAAAAGAGCTTTCTTGTACCGAGATCATCGCCCCGAAACTTTTGGCGTCTGGGATGGTACTCAGGCTCTACGTTTTAAAACTCCAACAATAAAAAGTTACACTTGGAATGATGCAGTGCGTGGCGAACTTTCTGCTGGGCCAGAAGCACTAGATGATTTTATTTTGATCAAGAGCGATGGATACCCAACATACAACTTCGCACACATCATCGATGATTTAAATATGGAAGTCACTCATGTTATGCGGGCTGACGAATTTATCGCTTCCACTCCAAAGTTCTTGTCATTGTATGAAGCCCTCGAGATAACTCCACCAGTGCTCGCTAGTATGCCGCCAATTCTTGGTGATGGAGGAAATAAAAAACTCGGTAAGCGCGATGGCGCTAAAGACATTTTAGACTATAAAGAAGAAGGATATTTACCAGAAGCCATGGTAAACTTCTTGGCTTTGCTTGGTTGGAATCCTGGAGGCGAACAAGAAATATTCACAGAATCCGAATTGATTGAGCTTTTTGATATATCAAGAATCCAAATGTCTGGCGCACAAATGAATCTGGAAAAGCTAGACTGGATGAACAAGGAGCATATGAAGAAACTTTCTCCTGATGTAATCAAAGAAAATATTTTTGCTCATTTACCTATAGAGCTACAGAATGAAAAATTAATCCAAGTAATTTTCGAACGTATTTCCAAGTGGAGTGATGTGAAGACTATGCTCGACTCTGGTGAGTTTGATTTTGTTACCAAGACCCCAGAATATGACAAGGCCAAACTTATTTTCAAAAAATCTACTCAAGAAAAAACAGCAGAAAATTTAAAAACAGCCATTGCTGTGCTTACTGAGCTCGATGAAAATAATTTTGACGCAGATTCCGTAAAGATTGCACTTATGGCCGCTGCTGACAAACAGGAGAGTAGGGGAGAACTACTACACCCTGTACGCTACGCCTTGTCTGGACTAGATAAATCCCCCGATCCATTTATTATTGCTTCAATACTAGGAAAACATGAAACTATTTCAAGATTACAAAAAGCAATTTAGACTTGCTCTAATAATTTTTGTATTCACATTTTCTTTTTTTGTTGCACCAAGTATTTATGCCCAAAGTGCGGACGAAATTCGTGACAAAATAAATCAAAAAGATTCTGACATCGAAAAACTGGAAAAGGAAATTGCAGCCTATCAAATCGAACTAAACAACCTCGGCAAGCAAAAAGGAACTCTGGCAAGTGCTATCAAGGAACTCGATATCACTAAGAAAAAATTGAATGCCGATATTTCGGTAACTAATAGCAAAATCGATAAGACCAACCTAACCATTCAAAACCTAGGTCGGGATATCGGTAATAAAGAAATTTCGATATCAAACAGTGTCAATTCTATTCGTGAAAGCATCCGCTCCATAAACGAATACGAACAGACAAATATTTTCCAGACTCTTTTATCCAATGAAAACTTTGGAGAGGTTTGGGTAGATTTTGACAATGTCGTCACTATTCGTGAAAAGAATCGTAAGGAAGTATTGGCCCTAAAGGACGCAAAGGTAGACCTAGAGGATACTCGGGATGTAACAATAAAGGCCAAGAACGAATTGGTTAAATTAAAGTCTCAGCTTAGCGCTCAGCAGAAAATAGTCGAGCAGAATGTAAAAGAGAAAAATAAACTACTAGCGGATACAAAAAATAACGAGGCGAATTATCAAAACCTATTGGTACTTCGCCTAGCTCAGAAAGAAAGATTTGAAAAAGAACTGGCTGATTTTGAAGGCCAACTAAAATTTATTCTCGACCCCTCCAAGCTTCCAAGCAAGGGTGTACTATCCTGGCCACTAGAAAAAATATTCGTGACTTCTCCATATGGTCAAAGATCAATGGGTTGGCACTCTGGAGTGGATTTTAGAGGCTCTGTGGGTACTCCGGTCCTTTCTATGGCTGATGGTGTGGTCAAAGGCTTTGGTGATACTGACCTGTGCTGTCCTGGAGCATCTTTTGGTAAATGGATTTTTATCGAATATAACAACGGACTTTCTAGTACGTACGGACACTTATCACTCATCAGTGTTGAAAAAGGTCAGCAAGTAAAAAGGGGACAGTTGGTAGGGTATAGTGGTAACACTGGGTCTTCTACTGGACCGCACCTACACGTATCTCTTTATGTTTCGGATGGTGTAGAGATCAATTCGTTTGAAAGTAAATCTTACCCAGGCCGAACCTTGGTCCAGCCTATTGCGGCCAAAGAAGCTTATCTCGATGCTTTGAAATACTTGCCAGCACTATAATTTAATATGGTACAATTTATAAATGAAAAATAAAAACAAACAATCAGGTTTTATTGATCTAATCCTTATGATAGTCGCTGGGCTTATAGCCATGCGTTTCTACGGTGTCACTTTCTCTGATCTAACTGATTGGCTTAAAAACCTCAATGCCGACAAAATGATCGGTTGGTTCAAAGACCTTATGGATTGGGTTAAGGCCTTGCTTGCAAGTGTCGGAGGTCCTAGTTTGTAATCTTAAAACTCCTTGTCTAGGAATAGTGCCAAAAGAATCCACCACCAACTGAAGTGGATTATTCCAAATATCTTTAAAAGCACAAAAATAAGTGTAAACATAATTAATTTATTTTTTATTTTAATTATTTATTAATATCCCTAATATACCCCAAATCCTCAAAACAGCCTAAAAAGAGGGAAGTGACTCCCCTGAAAATCAGGTAATTTTTGAACCCTCTTTTTTAGATATTTTTATGGGTTCAGTCTAGAGAAGAGAGGTAGTGTGGGTCATTTAAAATGCACAGCGAGGCGTATAAAGCGATCCAAATACATGATTGATAGAACAATATATACAAATGCGCAAAACAATTAGAATCTATATATAAGCCTTATATTGTATATACTAGTACCTACCACAAGATATATTGTGCAACACGGTACTACTATTAAGATAGGGCCAGAAAGGCGCCAAAAAGAATCTATGCATACATCTCCCCCTTTATCTTTTCCAATTCTGCAATTACATTTCCATCAGTGATCTTTGTGAATCTAGGAAAAGTTTTTCCATCTTTAGTTACCTCTTCCATAAACATCTCGAGTGGTCTAACATCAAACATTTTGCCAGCCAAATAAACTGATGATTCGTATAATGGTCTGTATATGACGAAATTCGTAACTTCGTCCTCTGTATGATGACCTACACCCACAACTTCATAAGCATAGTTGTTTATATCGACTGGGGTGTGCTTATAGTGATAATAGAAACCATTTTCTGGACGAACTTTTGGTATTGTGAACATAATATTTATCTACATGAACTTGATAATACGTAACCAGCTTTTTCAGCTTCTTCGCGACTATTAAAATAAATTCTATTCTCTTGTTTCAAAGTATTTCCAGCCGTACAGCCTACAGGATAATATTTTGTACCACGACTTGATGCAAAAAAGTTTTGACCTGTAAGAGATGAGCTATTCGTAGGTTTTGACTCGCTAGCACCTAGTACTTTTGGCTTGACCAGAACGTTTGAATCCTTTAAAGCATTAAGTACATTCGCACTTTCGGCTTCCCCATTATACTGTATTTTTATGCCCGAAGAACTGCCTGATTTGGATAGTCTACCTAGCTCAAATGACCCCAAACCTACCAAAATAACGATCAAAACCACCAAAATGTTCCTTCCCTGTTCACTTTCTAGAGCGGACTTGATTTTTTGCATAGGATTAGTTATACTCATTTTACCTATAAATTTAATTTAAAACAATATGGCACATAGAAAAGCCGGCGGAACAGTCAAAAACTTAAGAGATTCAAACCCTAAATACCTCGGAGTAAAGCTTTCAGATGGCTCTGTGGCTAAAGCAGGCTCTATTATCGTGCGACAGCGCGGTACAAACGTCCTAGCAGGTACAAACGTATCTACTGGTAAAGATCATACTTTGTTCGCTCTAAAGCCTGGAACAGTCAAATTTGGCACAAAGAGAAAGACTTCTTTCAACGGACGAGTTGTTACAAAGAAAGTAGTAAGTGTAGTAGCTTAAGTTACTCGATAAATCAAAAAGTAGCTCTTTCGAGCTACTTTTTGATTTATCGTCTACTTCCCTATTGCTATACGAGTTTTTGGACCTACAATTCCATCTTGCAAGAGATTATTTAAGTTTTGGAAAGACATTACTGTAGTTTTAGTAATCGGACCAAATATACCATCTGCATTTATTTGCAAGAATTGTTGCAGGCAGCGTACATCTTGCCCACGATCACCGAGCCTGAGTACCCTATACAGATTACACTTTTGGCTAGAATCGTTAGAATCATTTGTAGATGTGATGCTAGCATTTTTATTTGAACAAGGTTCACCCGTAGTAATACTGAAGTTGTCCCCTGTACGACAAACATCAGACACTGAGATTGTATGAGTATCGTCTGTGTTAATTATAAAAAAAGATTTGTTATTAGCACGACTACCACTTGTTGATGTAGTAGAAGTATCATCTTCTGTGGTAAAGTTCCAAGTGGTATTATCCGAAATACCTGCGTAAGGGTTACCGTTTATATCATTAAAAACATTAGTAGCGATATTTACATAATATGAAGTACTGTGGAGCAAAGCTGATGCGGGGTCTATGGTTATGATATCTGTACCGGAGCCTAAAACACTACCTACTGCTATTGTATCTACTGTAGAATCATCAGATGATTTTTTGATAATAATATTGCCAACTCCTGCATCTACAGCCTCATCAAAAGTAATGACTAGGTTTGTGTTTACGGTAACTCCTATTGCATCATCTAAGGGGGAATAAGTAGAAACCATGGGATCAGTAAAATCACCAACAGTAAAATTCCAAGTAGTATTATCGTCAATTCCAGCGAAGCTATTGTCAGCTATGTCATTAAAAGCATCTACACCTACCTTTACATAATATCCAGTTTGTTCTGTGAAAGTTCCAGCTGGGTTGATGGTAATGATGTCTGTGCCTCCACCAGTCACCTTGGCATCTTCTGCATCTATGGTTTCAAAGATAGAATCATCGCTTGTGGTATAGATAACAATATTGTTGTCTATACCAGCCCCAGCATTAACAGCTTCGTCAAAGGTAATAATTAAGTTTGCTGTAGGGCTTACATCAGTTGCATCATCAGTTGGGTTTAAGGTGTCGATAGTGGGAGGAGTGGAATCAGCTAGTGATGAAAGTTTACTAACAAATATATCACCACTTCCCGCAGAAACTAGGTTTGAAGTTCCAGCGCCGGGATCAAAATCGGCAGTGCCAATAAAATATCCAGTAGTATATACGTTAGCAGCCGTATCAAGAACTATTTCAGTAGCGCTGTCACTACTAGTTCCCCCCATCTGTTTTACCCAAACAAAGTTTCCAGAAGAATCAAGTTTACTAACAAATATATCACTACTTCCCGCAGAAACTAGGTTTGAAGTTTCAGCGCCGGGATCAAAATCAACGGTGTCATAAAAAGATCCAGTAGTATATACACTACCATTAGTGTCGACAGCAATGGAATAAGGTAAATCACTACTCGTTCCTCCCATCTTCTTTGCCCAAACAAAGTTTCCAGAAGAATCAAGCTTACTAACAAAAATATCGTTACTTCCTGCAGAAACTAGGTTTGAAGTTCCAGCACCGGGGTCAAAATCGGCTGTGCCATTAAAATATCCAGTAGTATATATATTGCCATCGGTATCGACAGCAATGGAATCAGCAACCTGATCGAGAGCCCCTCCCATCTGCTTTACCCAAACAAAATTTCCAGAAGAGTCGAGTTTGCTGATAAAAATATCTTGCGCGCCAGCAGAAACTAGGTTTGAAGTTCCAGCACCGGGATCAAAATCGGCTGTGCCATTAAAATATCCAGTAGTATATATATTGCCGTCGGCGTTAATGATAATGGAATTACCAGAATCATTACCAGTACCTCCCATTTTTTTTGCCCAAACAAAGTTTCCAGAAGAGTCGAGTTTACTGATAAATATATCGGCGCTACCCGCAGAAACTAGGTTTGAAGTTCCAGCACCGGGATCAAAATCAACAGTACTAGTAAAATATCCAGTAGTGTGTACGTTACCATCGGTATCGACAGCAATGAAAAAACCAAAATCAACGCCTATATCTCCCATCTTTTTTGCCCAAACAAAGTTTCCAGAAGAATCAAGCTTACTAACAAAAATATCGTTACTTCCTGCAGAAACTAGGTTTGAAGTTCCAGCACCGGGGTCAAAATCGGCGGTACCTTGAAAAGTCCCTATAGTATATACATTGCCACCGGTATCGACCGTAATATAATTAGCAGAATCGCCGCTTGTTCCTCCTATTTGCTTTGCCCAAACAAAGTTTCCAGAAGAATCAAGTTTACTAACAAATATATCACTACTTCCCGCAGAGACCAGGTTTGAAGTTCCAGCACCGGGATCAAAATCAACAGTTCCTTGAAAAGATCCAGTAGTATATATATTGCCATCGGCATCGACAGTAATGGAATTAGCAAAATCACCACTTGTTCCTCCTATTCGCTTAGCAAAAGTAAATTCTACGTCATCTATAGCTAATAAGGGATTTGGAATTAGCGCACTCAAGGTAAAAATAAAAACCATTAATGTTGCCAATTTTTTTTTCATGCTTTTATTTTATACTGAAATACACACTCTTGCAAACTAGACAAGAGCTGTTGTTGTGGACTAAAATTCCTTCTCAATAACTAATTTAAACGAAGACTTTTTGTTTGCGATAGCTATAGGAACTTCGAATTCGCCCAGTTGCTTTAATGGTTTTTCGAGAACGATAAATTCGGGAGTAATGTCGATGCGGTGGAGTTTTTTCATAGCCGATACTATTTCATCGCTATGGATACCAGAAAACAAGTGACCTTTTTCGTCAGCTTTGGCTTTGATGTAGATGGTCTTCCCTTTTATTTCTTCTAGATTTTTATTTAGGAGTTCACCTTGAACCTTTTTCACTATCTCGATTTCACTTTTGCGAATCTCAAGCATGGCTAGAGTTTTTGGAGTTGCTGCCTCAGCAAGCTTTCTTGGGAAGAGAAAATTGGCAGCGTAACCACCTGGTACTTCTTTGACCTCATGTTTTCGGCCTACTCGTGGTACATCGCTCAGGAATATTACTTTCATAACTTAATTCTTTTTGTTTTATTTAATACCAGGCCAGTTCTTTAATAATTCCACTGCTTTATCCATCTGATTATCCTTATCTACATTTTTAGCATCTTTCACAAATTTTACCAAGTAGTCCGGAGTAAGTCCTTTTTCGGCAATAGTGTTACCATTTGGAGTCAGCCACTTGGCGATAGTGATCTTGAGAATCGTGTCATCAGTCATATTCACTACTTGCTGGACTGAACCTTTACCAAAGCTTTGCTCACCTACTAGAAGCGCTTTCTTTTGGTCTTGCAAAGCGCCAGCTACAATCTCTGAAGCCGATGCGGAACCGCCATCAATCAAAATTACAAGTTTTAAATTATCACCCAAAACTTTCTCAGAATTATTTCGAACTATGTCATAACCTTTACTGCGGAATACTTCGGGTTCTTGGTCACCACCGTAGTCTTCGGTAACAATCACTTTGCCTTCAGGTAAAAACCAACTTGATATATAAACTGCGGCGTCGAGATATCCTCCAGGGTTTCCACGAAGGTCGATCACCAGCTTGTCGCTCTTGGACATTCCAAATTCTTTTAAAGCATCACGGAAAAGTTTTGAAGCGTTACTGGAGAAGCTGTACAATTTTATTACGAACACGCCGTCAGTCCTGTGCTCGGTATCAAGAGTCGGAATATTTATAATATCTCGAATGATTTTTATTTCTGCAGTTTTTTGTTCGCCAGCATGCAGGATGGTCAAAATAACCTCAGTCCCCTTTTCGCCTCGAATCAAGGTCACTGCTTTTTCTGAAGACATATCTGAAGTAGTCACGCCATTAATCTTTAAAATCTTGTCGCCAGCCTTGATGCCAGCTCTTTCTGCCGGGGTATCCTTGAGCGGTGCGATAACTGTCAAAACCTCGTCTTTTACCCCCACTTCCATACCTACGCCGATAAAATTGCCTGCTATTTCCTCTTTAAATGCCTTTGTAGAGTCTGGGTCAAAGAAAACACTATAAGGGTCATTTAGGGAGCTCATAAGGCCAGAAATTGCCCCGTAAACTCGTTCTTGTTTGCCGACAGAATCAGCGCCTGGATATTTTTCGTCGATGGTATTCCAAGCTTTCCAGAACGGAGAAAAATCCACGTCGGATATGTCCGCTGGTACTTCTTTGTTGGTGACACCGAGAATTTTTTCGGCTTGCGCTCGGTGGCTGATGCCAGTAAACAATCCTCCCGTAAAGGCAACAAGTACCACTAGAACTGCTATTGCAAAATATTTTGATTTAAAAAATTCTTTCATCTTTAATTTTTATTTTTCGTAGAAATTATTATTCTCAGAGAAATTTTCAAAAGTTTGTACTGCTTCGGCGCTCTCACGATTCTCAGCATATATCACGTAGCTCACATACATGAGAATCAATCCAGTCAATATCAATAGCCCATTTTTCCAGTCCGATGGAAAGCCTAAATATGGCATCACCGCCACCCAAATTCCTAACAACAATAATGATCGTGCTCTACTCATAGGATATATTGTATCACAAACTATATTACTTCAAAATACTCCGGGGTATTAACAGACATCCAGTCCAAGAGTTGCCTCATGACATAAGTTGCGTTCACGCTGTTCACTGATGGACCGGATTCCATCATGATGGTGAAGACGTATTTCGGATTCTCATATGGGAAAAATCCGATCACCGAAGAGTTTACTCGGTTCTTGGCTACACCGATTTGCGCAGTACCAGTTTTTGCTGCTACATCGACATATGGAACATTTAAGCTCACTACTGTACCGTAGGTCACGGCTTGGCGCATACCGTCACGCGCAACTTCAAAATGTCCTTCTTCTATATCCACAAGTGTGAATTGTTTTTCTTTTTCAGTGTCATTCAAAAGAAAATGCGGGGTCAAAAGTTTCCCTCCGTTCACTAGCGAAGCCGTAGCGCGAGTCATCTCCATTGGAGTAGATTGAAAACCGTACTGTCCGATCGAGGTGTGGTATGTGTCACCCACTCTCCAGATGTCTCCCTTGAAATTTTTGAGCTTCCAGTCTGGATTTGGAATCATTCCTTCTTTTTCTCCCGGCAAATCCACCCCAGTTTTTTGTGCGATGCCAAACATTCTCGTATATTTTTCAATATTTGCTATGCCCAGCCCTTTTTGATCTTGGAATCCTCCGCCTATAGCATAAAAGTAAATATCAGAGGAGACGGCGATAGCCTCAGCCATATTTGTCCAGCCGTTTACACGCCAGTCTTTAAAAATACTGGGCTGATCTGGGAAGTATGGGTTTGGAATCCACTTGATACCACCGTTCGGATTAGCGAGAGGTTGACAGTTATGTAAACGACGGACAGAAGATTATGCCTTCAGCCAAGGCTCCGACGGCCACGAAAGGTTTTACAATGGAGCCTGGAGCATAGAGCCCAGAGATCGGCCGGTTTAAAAAAAATTTTCTCTTGTCGTTTATATAAGTATTTATTTTTTCAGTATCGTCTCCAAGTGAAAGTATTTCCGAATCATATTCTGGGAAGCTAGTAGAGGTGATAACTTCTCCATTGTGCGCATTCATAATGACTCCAGATCCGCCATTGAATTCATAACCTTCTGAAATATCGCGAATAATAGTGAAAAGTTGTTGTTGAATTCTCAAATCCAGAGTAGTGTTCAAGCCCTCGCCATGCACTGGAGGGTTTACCATGTTTTCTGAATACACTTTCCCGACAGCACTGGTTTCTACTATTTTTGAACCATTAGTTCCTATGATCCTATCGTTGTATTGTTTTTCTAATCCATCCTTACCTTCAAATTCTGTCTTCCAAAAGTTTCCGCTTTTATCCTTGGTCGGATAGCTGACATATCCCAAAACGTGCGAAAATCCAGGCTTGGCATAGGCTCGGGTGGCGTACCCCTGCGAGCTGTCGTCCTGCTTGTTCCAAGCCAATTCTGCGCCATTCCTGTCATATATGATTCCCCTATCGGCAAACAATATATCTCGGGTTAGAGTGTTGTTCTCACTTCTTGCAAGGTAGGCTTCACCCTTATTTACCTGGAGGTAAAAAAGCCTAGAGCTAAACGTAAAAGCTAGCAATAAAAATAAAATACCTAGCAATAAAATATTTTTCTTCGGAATAGTTTTCTCGATGCGTCCTTCAAACTGCTGTCGGTCAAAGTTTTGTAAGTTCTGTGAATCTAGAAAAACTTCATCTGGTTCGACGAATGCTTTTCTACCTAATCTATTTTTTCTAAAAATTCTTGTGATCATATTTTAATGCCGGATTAATGCTCAGGGTAGTACTTTAATTTTCTTTTCAAGAATTCAATAATTAAAAGTGTGAAGGTAGACGCTATCAAACCCGCATAAACAGTTCCGTAAAATCTAACCTCAGGTACTCCGTACAATAAATCTAATAGGAAGAATACAGCGACCGCTTCGAAGAATTGTGGAAAGTAGGCCATCATAGCTACACCTAGTACTGCAGTCATCCAAAAAGGAAAGAAAAGTGTCGAAAATAAAAGTAAGAAAATTGCTGAAATTCTGCGGGCCATACTCCATATTACCTCAGATTTTCAATAAAAAGAAATACACTGAGAAATTAAAAAACAAAAAGTGAGCAGGAATAAATCCGACTCACTCGTGTGATGATGCGATACTCTGCACCATCACACGAGCGTGAGGCGCTTACTGACCCAAGATGACGATGTGGTCTCCTTGGATTTTGTACCCCGGGCTGTCGATGGTGTGCAGTACGAGCTCGCTCCGGCCGTTGCAAATACGAAAAAGGACGGGAGCGTAGCCTTCGAGTCTCGAGCCCGCGTACATGAACTCCTCGCTGTTCTGACCCATCCGCTCCCGCAGGGCAAGAACGAATTCGAGAGGAACCAGCCCGTTGACGAGCTCGAGAGCCTCAAGAACCTTCGAGCAAGGCGGTGCATTGTCGCCAGTGAGTTCATGGACTGTTTGGGTGGCGACCTCCACTTGGAACGGAGACCGTGACAAGTATCCGGAAGCAGCTGACCTGAGAATGATCCCCGCTGCCGGATTCAGGTGAAAGTGCCCGAGAGCATCCAAAAAAGCTTCGGGTGTGGTATGCACACCAACGCTGACCAACAGAACGCCGTGTTCGCTCATAAATCCTCCGTAGGGTTGAAAGAACGTCTTTGAACACTTGTATTAGACACCTAAGCCATTCAGAAGTCAACGAGGGAAAAACTATTCGATCCTTCTTTCTTCTTTTGATGGATCGTATACGGGAACGTCGTGTGGAGTTATGTCATCAGACTCTTCAAAAGGATTCCTTCTATCATTTTCTGGAGGTATGTCCTGACGTGGTGGTGGTGGAATTTTTGTAGGCTTGGATTCTTTCATTCGAGCTATTATATAAGAATTCCCTCAGTTTTCAATAGCTTTATTTTAGTTTTTATTCCACCCTTACCAGAATATCCGCCAAGCTCGCCATTCGTTCGCACTACTCGATGGCACGGTATATCAATAGGGCATGGATTTGCCCCTACGGCATTCCCTACTGCTCGTACTGCCAAAGGCTTGCCGATTTTATTTGCCAGTTCTTTATAAGTAATTACTTTACCTTTGGGAATTTTTGAAATTGCCAGCCAAACTTTCTTTTGAAATTCTGTGCCGGCTAGTTTTTTGATTTCTATCTTGTGCATATTAATTATCAACGGAGACAAGAAATTCTGCTACTATTTCATACTCGTAGGCTGGAGGGTTTTGGTTAGGTAAAGCTTCCTCGAAAGTTTTCTTTTGTACGAGGTAGGCCTCTGTAGTTTGAGTTATTTTATAACGATCACCGAGCCCCGCGGAATAGCACTGGATATTTTCAGTACCTGGGACACTATCTTCTTCTGCATCTGGTAAAGGATTACAACTACCAGGTGTAGTGTCGATTAGTTTGCGTTCTACTTCGCCATTCGAATAAGTGACTTCTAGAAAGAGGTCTGTCTCAGGATTCCCATCTAGATTAAGCGTCGAAGCATCTTCGAATTTCCAAGTAAACTCTGTCGCCGTAGCACCTTCCCCTTGTTTCTCTTTGTAAATATAATTATTCAAAGCAAAAAATCCCAGGACTAGTAAAAGTATGGTTATGACTATAGCTCTACCCGTAAAGAAGTTTTTTATGTTCATACATTCATTGTACCAGTTTTATCTGTTATTATATAGGCATGAAGATATCTAACGGAGTCGCCCATACAGTACCCGCAGATTTACGAAAAATTTTGGCCTCTACACCAAAAGCTCTAAAGACCTGGGGGGACATCACCCCGCTCGCCCGCAATGAATGGATTTGCTGGGTTATATCAAATAAAAAAGTAGAAACAAGAGATGACCATGTAAAAAGAGCCCGCGAAGACTTAGCGCGTGGCAAACGCCGACCCTGCTGTTGGGTTGGTTGTATTCATCGAAGCGACAAAAAATTGTCTCCTACTCAGAAGTGGGTTTCTAAAAAGAATTAGTGTTTGATATGTTTCTGAGCTTCTTGTTCTAGTTCTTCTATTTTGAAAGTTAGTGATTGACCAGAACTTCCCGTATGTTTGTACATCTCGTCTTCTAATATCTCACCAATTTTTGTTTGGACTCTTACCTCCTGGATAATCTCATCTTCTGTAAGAGACCGTGCTTTTAACTCTTTAATCCAATCCATTACCTTTGATTGTTGTTTACCTGTCAGGTCTTTGAATAAAGTCAAAAATCCCCCAAGTTGTTTATCTCTTCTCTCGATATCAGGAACATGACTTGCCAATTTATCTAATGATGATTTCATATATGTATTATATAACTTTGATTTTTAATATCAAACTCTATCTTGAACGCAACCAAAAAACTAGTTTGTCTCCACTAGTTTTTTGAGCTGATCGATGACTGCCTTTTCCCAAGCTTTCATCGAATACCACTTGATGAGTGGTGTCGCTACTATACGCAACCATACTTTATGAATTGAAACCTGGTAAGTGTAATCAATCAAAGTTCCTTCTGGGTGGGTAGAGAGCAGTAATTCTTCGTGCCCTGAAGTGCCAAACTGGTAGCTATCATTATCGGAAATGAATCCTTTGCCTGGGAGGATTTGAGTTTTCATTCTCACCTTAAAACTTCTACCAAAAGACTTCACTGTTGCCTCCATCTCTAGATTATTCCCGTCTCGTTTATTGACTTGCACCGATTCGGCTACTTTAGGAAAATAGCGTGGGAGATTTTCAAAGTCGGTCATGATCTTCACCACCGCTTCGATTGGGGCTTTCACCACCCATTGTTTATGAAGTGTAATTTCTTTCATACGGTCAATAGCTAAAAAAAGTATATAAATAAGCACTGCCCATACTGTAACTATGAGTAGATTCGGACCTTCTGGATCGTCAATCAAAAAGAAAGTGGCTCGAGAGCACACCATCGCTACTAAAAATAAAATTACTTTCTTTTTATTGAATTTCATATAGATATTATAGCAAGTATTTCTCTCGCTATAATTTCTGGGGTTTTGTTATTTGTATCAACAATACTACAACCATATTCCTTAGCTTCCTTTCTCATAGTTTCAGTAAAGCTAGTATTTTCTTGTATAAATTGCTCGATAGACTTCCCTTGTTTTTCAGTAAATTTCGCCCTGCTTTCTTCTGTTGGATACCTCCCTAAGATTCTTTGCTCGATGGTATTTGAATCAGCATCTAGTAAAATGAAAGAGATATTCTTTTGTTCAGGCGCTAAATCTTTTGTTTCGCTTGGTCTAGAAAAACCAGAGATAACTGTGGTGATTCCCTTTTCTGTATTTTGTTTACCTAA
>CAYYKS010000003.1:0-21965 GCA_964469255.1 uncultured Candidatus Saccharibacteria bacterium
GGAGCCACGCGGAGCGTGGAAAACCCTTTTGGATTCTGAATTCGGCGGGGGGAATTCATTAGTGTCGGCGCTTCGCGCCGACCCCATTTTGCATTCGGAAACCCTTTTCGAAAAATTGCGGAGGCGGAGAGATTCGAACTCTCGATACCTTTCGGTATGCTACCTTTCCAAGGTAGTGGAATAAACCGCTATCCGACGCCTCCTGAATTTACTAACTGAATTACTTTAACATATTTAGGAATTCTTGCTCAGATAAAACTTTTACTCCGAGTTTTTGGGCAGTGGTGAGTTTAGACCCCGCTTCTTCCCCCGCTACAACATACGAAGTATTTTTGGATACTGAGCCAGCTACTTTTCCACCCAAGGCGAGAATTTTTTCTTTGGCAATTTCGCGAGACATGGTGGCTAGAGTACCAGTCAGCACAAATTGCATACCAGTGAACTTACCCATAGCTTTCTTTTCCATCTTTTCTATAACTACACCGTTGGTTTTTAATTTTTCTATAAAATGCAGATTGTTTTTGTCAGTGAAAAAGCCGTGCAAACTTTTCAGCACAGCGGGGCCGATGTTTTCTATGCTATCTATCTCCGCTAGGCCTTGCCTAGCGGAGACTATCAATTTTTCTAATGTCCCAAAATTTTGCGCCAAATCCCGTGCAGTTTCCTCGCCCACATGCAGTATGCCCAGTGCCCACAAGAATTTACTAAGTGATATTTTTCTTTTATTTTTGACTTCAGCCACAATATTCTCGGCTGACTTTTCACCAAATCGTTCTAATATAGATATGTCTTCTTTAGTTAATGTAAAAATATCTGCCGCATCCGTAATCAGTCCTTCATCTTTGAAGCGTCGCAAAATCTTTGGACCCATTTCATAAATATCAAACACTGACACAAAGTGTTCTAAATACCGCTCATTCTTCGCCGGACACTTTGGATTTTTACAAAAATACGCCACTGAGGTATCAGAAGTTACAGAACTCTTTTTCTCAACTTTTCCATCGCATACCGGACAAGTACTCGGCATTTTTACTTTCTTTTCTTTGCCAGTACGCATCCTCACCAGCACCTCCACCACCTTTGGAATCACGTCTCCGGCTTTTTCTATAACCACTGTGTCCCCTATTCGTAGATCCAATCTTTCGACTTGATCCATATTGTGCAAGGTCGCTTTACCAACCATAGAGCCAGCCACCAATGTGGGCTCAAATATAGCGAGTGGTGTCAGTACTCCGGTGCGCCCAACGTTTATGGTCACATCTTTGACTACTGTCGTCGCTCTCTCGGCTGGATATTTAAAAGCCACCATATATCGCGGAGCTTTGCCGACTACACCTAAAACTTTTTGTAATTCTAAGTTATTAACTGAAATAACAATTCCGTCCGTACCATACGGAAAATCTGGCCGAATTTTTTCAAACTTTTTTATAAAGCCAACCGCTTCTTCTAAGTTCTGACATACTGCCTCATGCTTGTCTACATGAAAACCAAAAGTTTTTAATTGATTGTGAATTTCTGAATGCAATTTTGAAGTTTCCCCTTTGAGGTCATAAGCATAAAAATCTAGCTTTCTGTCGGCGGCCAGTTGTGGATCTAGCTGGCGTATACTTCCCGCTGCCGCATTTCTAGTATTGGCAAATAGCACCTTGCCTTCACGCTCATTTTTTTTATTTAAAAGAACCAAAATTTTCTTTGAAAGCAAAACTTCACCACGAACTTCCACCTCAACCCTGCCCCTCTCCATAGTAATAGCGAGGGGGATGGATTCGATAGTCTTCAAGTTTTGAGTAACGTCTTCACCGACAAAACCATCCCCCCTTGTAGCTCCTCGAAAAAACTCGCCATTTTTATAAATCAAAGACACCGCTAAACCATCGAATTTCACTTCGCAAAAATACTCTAATTTAGTATTAGCGGGTAATAATTTTTGAATTCTTTTCTCCCAGTCGTAAAGCTCTTCATAAGAAAAAGCATCGTTTAAAGAAAGCATCCTAGAGCTATGATTTACTTTAACAAATTTATCTAACGGCTTCCCTGCTACTCGGTTTTCGCCAGCATTTTTATCTTCAAACTCCGGATACTGCTTTAAAATTTCTTTTAGTTCACGAGTCAGAGAATCATACACATCATCCGTTACCGTAGGCGAATTTTCTACATGGTAGGCAGCACGAAGACGCGCAATCTCTGCTCGCAATTTATTTACTCGTTTTTTTGCCTCTGGCTTCGTCACTACAACCATACTTACAGACTACTATATTTTAAGGAAAAATGTAACGAATAATTACAACGCCATTCCTACCACTAGATGCATTTGTCCAAAATCCTGAGCCACCGCCGCCGCCACTACCTAGATATGAATAAGTGCCACCAGAGCCACCATTGCCACCATAAGCATAAGCACTTCCCCAAACAGTAACACCTGCCCCGCCGGACCCATTGCCCCTATCTGAATCGCTGGGCCCTGAATACCCAGGCTGACCACCACCTCCTGCTCCACCTCCGCCACCCGCACCACCATTCCATATACCACCTTCACCACGCCCACCAGCAGTTCCTTGACCAGAAGTTCCTGATCCAGCAGGAGGTTGACTATAAGTCCAACCACTTCCTCCACCACCACCAGAGCCTCCGCTTGATCCACTGTCTGGAGCACCAAAGTCATTACCACCATGCCCTCCTCTACCTCCACCAATAGCTGTGGCTATACCAGAAATAATAGAATTTGTCCCATTAGCATTACCACCTCCACCAGTACCTACCGTGATCGAATAGGTATTAGCGGGCAACGTAGCAGAAGAACTTAAAACCCCTCCAGCCCCTCCGCCGCCTCCGACTGAGAATCCACCGTATTGACCTTCGAATCCACCACCGCCACCACCACCACCGCCTACAACCAAATAGTCAACGGCCTTTGAACAATTACTTATAAATGAACCTGAGCTCGTAAAGGTGTGATATTTGTATCCATTACCAGGTATAGATTCGCTTCCACCAGTGTAGCTACATGATACAGAGGTTGCAAATGATAATACTGCACCATAAGTTGTTCCATTGGCATTTGAAGCTGCTGCGCAGAAATAATACGTAGTGTTTGCAGCCAAGCCACTAATATTTTTAATATATGGTAATGCAGATGATCCGCTTCCCATAGGCGTTACAGGGGCAGTCACAGTACTAAGACTACTGCAAGCTCCATTCGTAGTGCCATATCGGAACCATGATGAGGTGGCAAACCCATTTGGGTTCACTGACCCATTCAAGGTAGCACTATTTCCTGTTACGGCACTCGCTGGATTGGTAACTATTATAGGTGTAGGAGCAGATCCCACGGTCACCACCACTTCATCAGAAGTATCCCCGGCTGCTCCGCTACAGTTGATAACGTAAGTTATTGGAGTAGGAGAGGTTAGGTTAAGAATGCTTTGATTTCCAGTCGGCCAATCCTTTATTCCGGTCCACGCACCATTTGTTTCAGCAGTACAGCTAGTGACAGTTGCGGATGTTAACCAGCTCAAGGTAGCAGTTCCATCGTAAGGTATAGAACAATTACCATCATTAACAGTATTGGGAATACCATTACATATTAAATCAACGGTAGAAGGGGCAGGTGTATATATTGGAGTCGCACCAACGTAAGACGACACAACTAGCTCGCGTTCTACACGGTGAGTATCACCTGAAGTACAAGTAGAATCCCCCTTGTTGTATCCTGTAGCGGTAATCGCAATTTTAGGTGGAGTAACTCTATGATCTTTGAAAACTACCACCCGAGCACAAGCAGTACTACCAGGGTTTCCGAGGCCTGTAATAGTGAACGCGTAATTCGCCGTAGAAGGAAACGGAACAGTATAAACAGGAGTTGTAGTGGTACTACCACATACTATTTCAGTTGCGGGTCCGCCTAATGGAAATCTAGTGCCAGATAATTTATCGTAAGATAAGGCACATTCTGCCGCTGCATCTGCAGCCAGGAAAGCATCATTCGAATCCCGACCCGAAGTACTGAAGCTCACTTCCTTGTAGGACACGTTGGCTACTCCGAGAGCAATAGACAAAAGGATAGCTGAAAGCGTAACCGCAAAAAGAATTATGAACCCTCTATTTTTTTCTTTCATTTTAAATATTTTCATTTTAATTATTCTATCCAATTAAATAAATTGTCTACAAAGTTCAAAGAATGAGTAGCCGAACCATGCAAGAAAGAAACTCCCGATGTTATCTTGAGTTCATTCACGCTCGGGGATGTGATTACAAGACTGCGGGCATAACTAGTATTAGTGCCAGTAGTATAATTGTACACTCCAGCACTGGAATCGTATTTCAAATAAGGACAAGGTCCACTGCAGGCAGTGAGCACATGAGCATCGTTCAGGTAGCAGGCGGTGCCGCATACTGACAAGGCACTAGTTCTAAAAGCACCCCATATTGCAGATTTGTCAGTACCTCCACTTATCATTGCAGTGTCTCTACTATTCCTCACATACTCTATGCCCTCCTCGGCTAGATATGAAGCAATGATTTTGTTTTTGGAAAAGGTTGTGCTAGCGATACCTCGGGACAACACAGAGAGCAAGGCCAAAATAGACACCGTAAATATGGTGATGGCAATGAGTGACTCCAGTAAAGTGAATCCTCTGTTCTGATTATTTGGTTTTGAAAAAAATAATTTCATTCCTGTAATATTTAAGTTAAATATCTAAAAGCCGCTGCGACACTGTAGTTTGTATAGCAAAAGGTGACACGACGTTTTGATAAGTAATAGTTCCCACTAACCTCATTGTTACTGATGGCTGTACCGTATCCCCAAGAGTAGGTTCTGCTCCTGTAACAACAAAAGAAGACAGAGCAGGATCTATATCTACCTCATCAGGCGTCAACTGAACAAAGCTTGATGTAGTGTATGGACCAGTGGTTGCTTTAAAAATTTTCCCTTCAGCATCTATCCTGTAAATCCATTGATCGTTGTAATTTACAGGATTACCATCAGTTACAGTATTGTCGCCATATGCAGATTCAAAAGCTATAGCCCAACCTCCGCCCGAAGCACAACTCCTAGGAACACTTAATATAGTGGGATTATCATCAGTGGGTATAATTGGATCTGAGCTAGTATAACAACGATAATTGTATCCAGTGCGAATATTTCTAGACATATCCTCCATGGTGAAATTCAAGTTATCGATGATGGTACGCATGTCCTGAGATTTTTGGTAAAGCAGGTTACCATTTAGAAGCGCTCCCATACCCACGGTAGTGATGACAATAAACAAAGCCACCGATATCATCGTTTCAATGATTGTAAAGCCACCACTATTTTTTTTATTACTAAGATTTATCATTTTATCTTATTTCTATTTTACCAGATGGATATACCCTTATAGTAGCCGCGGCACCTTTTGGGGAAAGTACAGATATCTGAACATAGTTTACAGTGGAAGTAAAAGAAGTCGAAGAGCGAATGATAGCTGTGGCGCTAGGCCTGACGAAAAGTACGGTCAAGTCAGCCAATGGATATGGAGTGGTATCTTCTGTATAAAACACACTTAGAGGATAATTTGGACTTGAAGCATCGATAGTATTTCCTTTGGTGATACTGATTCTTTCTAGGCATTCTCCGCTACCGGGGCAAGTGGTAGTATCATAAGCACTATCCTGATCCAGGTCAGTGAAAAAAGTAAAAACTTCATTATCCTCGCTCGGATTGAAATACACTCCATAAGATGGTTTGAGAGTAGGGTTGCTAGTGTATGCCGTACCCTGAGCTCCTGGTGGTATGCGCCCAGAAATAGACGACTTTTGCGCGTCCGCAATTTTCAACGCTATATCGTTCGATAGATTCTTTATATCTATTCTAGATTGAAAGGCATTATAGTTGAAAAGAACCACTGCAGAAAGTGAAGAGAAAATAGTAAACACCACAATGAGCTCCACATAAGTCATCCCCCTATTTCTTCCCCTATTCTTTTGTACGCCTTTTAAAATTTTCATATTTAATCTTATAGAGGGAAAAGGTGAAGTTCAAAAATAAAAGCGATGTATGCCCCGAGAGCTAAAAAGGGAGCAAAGGGAATTTCACTTTTCATGCCGTATTTCCTCTGGGTGATCAAAAGTATTATTCCTATAATTGCACCAGACCAAAAAGCTACTACCACCCCAGACGTGGCGCGAGCGAGCCCGAGAAGCCAGCCGAGGCCAATGGCAAGCTTACCATCCCCCAAACCCATCCAAGTGCCCTTGGATACCAGCCACAATAGCGCGAAAGGAAAGGCTACTATAATGCCGGACAAGAATTCGAGTAAAGATGGGGCGTGCGGGAAGAAACCAGAAGTGTTGAACAAAAAGATTCCAAAGAAAGCTATAAGTCCAAAAATAAAAGAAAGCTGGTCTGGAATTATTTTATGACGAAGGTCATAGATCGAGATTACAAGAAGCAATGAAAACATCACCGCATAGAATAAAAATGTTCCGGCAAATACATACGAATCTACATAAAATACTTCTTGGAATTTCCAAAACAAAGAAACAAATATTACCCCGGTAAGCATTTCCACTAGCGGATACTGGAGAGAAATCTTGGTTTTGCAGGATCGGCACCTACCACCGAGCGCGAGGTAGCTCACTACTGGTACTAGCTCATAGAATTCGAGTTTGCTTCGGCAAGACATGCAAGCGCTACGCCCTCCGAGAGATTTGGTTTGGTATCTATAAATTACTACATTCAAAAAACTTCCAATGATAAGTCCAAAAGAAAAAAATAAGAGAAAAAATATAAACAACGGAATGCCAGCCATATAAATATTATATCAATTCAAAAACCAAAAAACCACCATTACTGGTGGCTTTTTGTGAACATCTCAATATTTTACAGACAAGTATAGTCTCCAGCAGCTGTGAATGAAGTGCCAGATTCTTGCTTTGAAGTACCAGTACTGTCTACACACCAGTAAGTACCAGCAGCAGTAAGAGGAACTTCCACTGCCCATGCTGTCGCACTGTTGTTGCAGGTAGCTGTGTTCGCTACACTAGCTGCGCCCACTGCATAAGTAGAAAGACCACGTGCTCGCACAGCAGCTAATATAAGCGGACCGACTCCCCCAACCCCAGCTACCCCACAAACTGCAGTATAGGTTCCTGCGCCAGTAGTATTGTAAAATACTTCGGCTTGTCCCCGAGCATTCGCAAGGTTTTGTTTTACAGCACCGTCCACCCCCTTACTTCGAGCACTGTTTAGACTAGCAAGAACAACAGAAGCTAGAACTGCGATAATACCTACTACCACCAAAAGTTCAATCAATGTAAACCCCGACTTAAAATTTTTGCTTAGATTCATTTTAATAATTTAATTTCAGCCTGAGGCTGACCTCCCATGGGGAGAAAATAATAATTAGTACCTTTAAATTATACTACATCCCTGTAAAAACAAAAAGAACCCTCTCGGGTTCTTTTTGTAAAGCAAAGAAATTGCTTAAATTAAACTAGACGCAAACTCCTCCAGTAACAACATAGATTGTTCCTCGAGTTACAGATGCTCCAGAACTATCTACGCAGTAGAAAGTAGTTGGACTAACTCCAGTTGCACGTAGAGCCCAAGCTGTAGCACCTACAGTTGTACTCGCAGTGTTGTTCAACCCTGCAAAGATAGCTGTAGCACCTGAAGCACAAGCTCCCTTGATCAAACCATCCAATCCACTAGAACTTGATGCAGTACCAAAGATAGTAGCTGCTGTTGCTCCAGCTGCTGTTGTAGCACATGATGCTGTTGGAGTAACGTCAACACCTCCAGCTGCACCCAAGGCTGCACCAGCTGCGCCAGTGTTAAATCCGTAGTGACCGTTTGTAGCATAGTACAATTCAGCTTGACCTCGAGCGTTTGCAAGTTGTGCAAAGATTGCAGCGTCGCGTCCCTTACTTCGAGCACTGTTTAGACTAGCAAGCACAACAGATGCAAGAATACCGATGATGGCAACAACCACCAAAAGTTCGATCAATGTAAAACCTTTCTTTAAATTCATTTTCATAATCTATTTTTAGTCTTTCGACTAATCCGCCGAATTAAATTTCAGACGGAATTTACTATTAAAATTGTTAATTCGACTTATTTATAATGCTTAAGCGTTATTATAACATACTAAGCTCAAACGCAAGGCAAGAAAGTTATCCACAGAGCCCTTTAAAACCCTCCTATGTAATACCTCCAGCCAAATTGTAGATAGGAACCAAGATAGACACCAAAAGTACACCGACACCCATACCGAGAGCTACGATCATGACTGGTTCGATAAGTCCTACAAGTGTATCTACGGCATCATCCACTTCTCTTCTATAGAAAGCGGTGAGCGTACCGAGAATAGTTCCAAGTGAGCCAGTTTCTTCACCCACCTTTATCATCTGCACCATAATACTAGGTATTTCTTTCGGATGTTTTTCAAACACTGCAGATAAAGCCATACCTGACTTTACTCCATCAGCCACTTCTATAAGAATATCTTTATATACATAACTACCTACCACCTCAGCAGTGATATCGATGGCGCGGATGATTTGAATCCCTGAAGTTAACATGATGTCTAGGTTATCCGCGATACGAGAGAGGTAAAGTTGTTTGTATAAATTCCCCACATATGGAATAGAAAGCCTAGTCCTGTCTATATACATCTTGCCTTGCTCAGTAATCGCGAGTCTCCATAGCCATACTCCGAGCATCGCCAGGAATATGAGCGCAAAGAATCCATAGTTAACAAAAACTTCTGAAATACCTATAATTATTTTTGTATATACCGGCACTTCTTGTCCGGACTCGAGAATAATTTCAGAAAGCTTTGGTATCACTATCACAAACATGAGGCACATCACCACTATAAAAGTAATCACCACGAACACCGGGTATATGAGCGCATTCCTAGTTTTACTTGTCAGCGCATACTGCCGATCAAGGTATGAAGCCAGGCCTAAAAATATTTGGTTGAGTTTTCCTGTTTCCTCTCCCACCTTGACCATGTTTAGATAAAAATTTGAAAACACATCTGGATGCTTGGACAAAGCGCCAGATATAGAGCTTCCGGCCTTGAGGTCTTCACACACCTGAGAAAGCTTTGATCCCAAGAATTTATTTTCAGTATTGTCAGCTAGCATCGTGAAGGCCTTGAGCGCAGACACTTGGGCTTCGAAAAGTGTGGCCACCTGACGAGAAAGTATCACCACTTCTTTATTGGTGACTCGGTTGAAAAAAGACATCTGAAGAAGTGACTTCTTTTCTCCTTCTTCGGTAATAGAAATAACTACAAACCCGCGACGTTGAAGACCACTAATAGCAGTGTCCTTGCTCGGTGCATCGATCTCGCCGTCTTGATTGGTACCATTTCCATCTACTGCTTTATATTTGAATAACATATAATTTTTTCATTACTAAATTATGACTAAATCATTCTCTCTAGTCCTTTTGGATTTAGAGAAAATTGATAAGCGCTCTCAATCGAAATCTCTCCAGCTCGTACCAACTCCATCAATGAATGGTTCAAATCCACCATGCCAGACTCTGATCCTGTTTCTATCACCACATCAATCTCGTGGGTTCTTTTTTCACGAATTAGATTGGCGACAGCGTTATTATTGAGCAAGAGTTCATACGCAGGCACTAGTCCACCAGCGATGCGTGGCACTAATCTTTGTGAAAAAATACCAAGCAAGCTAGTAGAAAGCTGTCCACGAATTTGGTCTTGTTGGTCTCCTGGGAAGGAGTCGATGATACGATCGATGGTTTGTGAAGCATTGTTTGTATGTAGTGTAGATAGCACAAGGTGTCCTGTCTCTGCTGCAGTTACTGCTGTAGCAATAGTATCCGGAGTACGCATTTCTCCAATCATGATTACGTTTATATCTTCTCGGAATACCGCCTTTAACGCCGAAGAAAAATCTTTGGTATCGATACCCACCTCACGTTGATTTATGATGGATTTGTTTGCTACATATATATGCTCGATAGGGTCCTCGATAGTCATGATACTTCTAGTTTGTTCATTGTTGATGAGGCTGATCATGGACGAAAGTGTAGTGGACTTTCCCTGACCTACTGGACCCACCACCAAGAAGAAACCCTGCTTCTTGCGAGATAGCTCTGCAAGGACTGGTGGCAACCGAAGCTCGGTCAAAGTTTTCACCTTCTCCACAATACGAAGTGCTATGTTTATAAGACCTTTTTGAAAAAAAGCATTTCCGCGTAGACGTGTATTCCCTTTAAATTCATACGAGAAATCCGCTTCTTTTTCTTCTAAAAATTTCTCTACTTTTTCTTTATCTAAAAATTCACCCAAGATATCTTTCATGTCATCCTGAGTCAACACTTCCTGTTTTATCAAGAAAATAAGCTCCCCTTCTACACGAATAGCTGGCAAACGTCCTGCACCCAGGTGCAAGTCAGACCCTCCTTGTTGGATGGTAGCTAAAATCAATTCTTCAAGTTTTTTATTGTGATCAGCCATGATTATTGTTGTTTGATCATCTTCGCGGATAAAATATCTTTGACCTGTCCTATTACCTCCATAGGAGTGGAACTCGCTTTCACGATGTATCCTGCTACCCCGAGTGTCTGCCCTCGGTCGACATCGGCTTGTTGATTCTTATTTGATAAAACCAACTTCAAAGCATTTGGTGCCAGATTTTCTTTATTTACTTTTTCAAGCATTTCAAATCCGTCCATCTCTGGCATCATGATATCTGAAAGAATGATCTCGGGATCGAGCCCCTCTTTGAGTTTTTCGATGGCTTGAATTCCATTTGAAGCTGTATAAACAGCAAAATTATTCTGGCTAAATTTTAGCGCATACATATCGAGCAAAAAATTATCGTCGTCAACAATTAAAATTTTTGTTTTCACTCCGTCCATAATAATATTATACTATTAAAACAATATTCGCGCGAATACCTATTCATTGTCATTATTAAAATTGTAAATTTCCTTGTAAGGAATAACTCCGTTCATGGCCTTTAAAATAGCGTCCTCGCGCATAGTGAGCATCCCATTTTTTCTGGCTTCTTTGTAGATTTCGGCATTGGTTGGGTTTTTTAAGATCACCGAAATCATATCCTTATCAACTTTAAACATTTCAAATATAGCAATACGTCCCTTTACTCCTGAAGGACATTCGGGCGAAGGAACAGCATCATAAACTTCGTCCTTGAGCGGAACATCTTTTTTGAACTCTGGCGGCAAATCTTTAAACTGTTCTTCTATTTGCATTTTAAGACTGTCCTCAATAGGAATCGCTTTTCGAGAAGCCGGATATATCATGTGAGACAGACGTTGAGCGATAGATAATATGAGTGTAGGCGCGATAAGATATGGATCGACTCCCATGTCGACCAATCTGGGAACAGCCCCCACGGCATTGTTAGTGTGCAGAGTAGACAGCACTAGGTGTCCAGTAAGTGCGGCTTGGATAGCTAGCTGTGCAGTTTCCTTGTCTCGAATTTCTCCGATCATGATGATATCGGGGTCTTGTCTTAAAATCGAGCGAAGCCCGGAAGCAAAAGTGTATCCGATTTCGGGTACTACTTGAGACTGGTTCACATTCGGCATGTGGTATTCTACTGGATCCTCGAGTGATACAACATTATTTTTTTCCTTATCGAGCTCGTTCATCATGGAATACAAAGTGGTAGACTTACCAGATCCAGTCGGACCAGTGATAAGGATTATGCCATAAGGCCTAGACAGAGCGTTACGCATCAAAGCCAAATTAATTTCGGAAAGACCGAGTTCGCCGAGTGGACGCACGCCTTTATCAGAATCCAAAATTCTGAGCACCACTTTTTCTCCATAGTAGGAAGGCATAGTAGAAACACGAAAATCAATCTTGCGGCCATTGATGGTGGCACTAAAAGACCCGTCTTGTGGTTTTCGTTTTTCATCCAGTCTGAGCTTGGCCAATATTTTTATACGCGCTACTACCCCACTGTATATGTTTGGGGGCAAAACAATGCTCGTATATAGTGAGCCGTCCACTCGGTAACGAACTTTTACTTTTTCTTCTTCATGCTCTATATGTATATCAGAACAGTTCCCCTCGATGGCATTTCGCAGTATGACTGCTACAATTTTTATCACCGGCGCATCCTCTACTATCTTCTTATTGTCTTCTGGTTTGATACTATTTATTTCTTTATCTAAATTTTCTGCACTAAAATTCTTTACGTCACCATCAGTTTCAGGATCGAGCTCCCCCAAGGCCTGTCCAATCTGGCTATCGATGCCTTTGTAGGCTTCCATTACGCTTTGATATAAACTTTTAGTTATTAAAAAAACTTTGAATGGAATACCTAAGTTTGAAGATATAAATTGAAGAGCATCCATAGCAGCAGTGTCGCCTGGATTTATGACTCCAACCGACAACACTCCGTCAGCGAGCTCGAGTGGTATAAATCCATAATGCGTAGCTGAATCTTCGGATATGTATTTTAAAACACTAAAAGATATATCCTCTCGGCTCATCCGTTTGGTAGGAATTTTAAAATACTGTCCTTTGGATTCTAGGATTTGATCTTCAGAAACACCGGATTCTATAAGAGCTTCATCAATATTGCCTTCATGTTTATCTTTTGCTCGGATTTTTATCTCGCCTATCTGGCTTTCTTTGATTACGCCCGCTTTGCTTAATTCTTCTAAAAAACTCATTTGAAATTTATTAAGGGGTCTTTGAACCCGCACCTGTGGATGGAGTTGTTGGGGTTGTAGGAGTTGTTGGCGTAGCAGGACCAGCAGGAGTGGTTGTTGAAGTGCTGGATTGAGTGGAAGTGCTGCCGGCGGCAGGTGTGGCTGGGGTCACAGTACCTGGATTCGGAACGACAGGAATATTATCAGATCCGAATTGGGCAAAAGGGTTTGGTCGGCCTGTTGTGCTATCAGGGGAAAGAACTATGCTGGAATCGCGAAGTTTTTGAAAAGCTGGATCATTGAATATACTGTCGTCTAGACGAATGTTTTTGATACTCAAAAGAAGTGTCAGGAAATTTTGCGCAATCTCGGTTTGGTTAGAAGTATTAGCCACTATGCCATCCGAGCTCACCGCTCCAGAGTTTGTGACTAGATTCCCCTCCTCCACCTGAGGCGCTCGTATGAAAAAGACATAGACGGACGCAATCATCGCTAGTAGTATCAGGAATATTACAATGTTTCGGGTGTTTGAAGGCATTTTAATTTTTAAGCCAATAAGTTTTAATATTAAAGGTGTATCGATAAACTTCGGACGTAGCCGCTCCTCCGATGGCCGCTGAAACCGAAGAAAATTGAATAGACGATATGTCTACTATACGCAAATTGTTTTCTAGGTCCCTCATAAAATTCAAGAAGTTTGTATAAGTACCAGTCACAGAGAACCCTAGATCCCAAGCTCCGTAATTTTTATTTCCCATGTCTCCGACCAATGTAGGTGCTCCCGCCGCTTCTCCACTGACCTCTGTTGGCGCCACAGTGTATTGCACATCTTTGAGCACCATATTGTATGGAAGAGCTATTTGTTCAAGCTCGAGTATTAGGCGAATGTTATCAACACTATCTGGTAAAAATTTCCTAATACGGTCTAAATTTTCAACACTAATATTGCTGAATTTTGCAGTCAATTTATCTCGCTCAGACTCCAGTGCTTTAGAGTTTACAGATGCTTCTTCATACGAAGATTGTTCAGACTTTTTCTCCTTGATGTCCGCATAGATGCCCTGGGTAAATACCGTAAACACGGCGATACTTAATCCTATGAGTATGAATGATGTAAGGTATCTAAGCATAATAATTAATTAGTTATTGGGTCCGCACTGGTTAATGTTGCCTGCTTGTAATTTACAAAACTCGGATCTACCGAAAAGTCCAAGTCGAAAGCTACGTTACCCTTCTCGTCGAGTTGCAGATTGGAAAAAACTGGATCGATAAAATGTTCGTTGTCAGCAAAGATGTCAGCCTGCAATGCTACTGATCGATAACCTATGGCTATTCCATTTAATCTTATAGCAACTCGGCCACCTTGTTCGCCTGGTAATGTGTAATCAAAAGAAGTGAAGCGGACTGTCTTCATAGTGACACTTTGCAATTCTTCAAATATTGGAGTAACAGAGACATGCTTGGTTAGAATATCTTTGGCGGCAATCAAACGATTGTCCAGAGCCTTGAGCTCGGCGATTCTCGCTGGTTCAAAGCGGTTTTGAGAAAGGCTCAATGTATTTTTAGTATTATCAATATTTTTCTCGAGAGAGTCTCGATAAAAATACAAACCGCCCGTACCCAAAAGGACTGCCAGGAAAATAAAAAAGGAAATAACAGACAAAAAGCTTACAGATCGAGTGGATATCACTCTTTCTTTTACAATTGTTTTTTTAGGTATGAATGATGTTTGAAAGTTTTGCTCCATTACTATACTCTATTATCTCATTTATTGTAATTTACGCAATGCCAAACCGAGGGCTACAGCGAATTCTGGGCCGACAGCCTCTAAAACTTTGCGCAAAAATGCTGGCGCACCGACTTTACTGAACGGATGACCGATAGAAACCTGGGCTCGGAAATTATTTGCCGCTACTTCTGTCAGCCCTTTCATCATCGAACCGCCACCAGTGAATATTACTTTGCTGATTATACGGCCATGTTTCTTCTCATAACTCAAAAGCACACTGTTTGCCTCTTGAAAAATATAATTGGTGTGAGTTTCAATGACACTCTTTACACTGTTGTCATCGCCGGCGCTAAAAAGGCCTAGGTCTTTTTTCATTTTCTCCGCTTCGGAAAAAGAAATATTCAAAGACTGGGCGATGGATTTTGAAATATCAGCTCCCCCACGCTCTATGGAGTGAAAACTTTTTAGCATCCCGAATTCTACGATAGAGAGCTTGGTGCGTGAAGCACCAAAGTCCATGAGTAAGACTGGGGATAATTCGTGTTCAAAATTTGACCTGATAGAAGAAAAAGTTTCAATTTCAAAAAAAGCGGCTTCCATTTTTGCTCCAGTGATGATGGTTCTATATTTAGACACCGCATCATTCTGAGTAGCTACTACTAGCACGCTAGTCTTTTCTTTTTGTGCGCTCGCTCCAGGATCAGGATTGGTTTCGCTTTCTGTGGCTGCGTTCATTTCCTCAAAAGACATCTCTTTCTTTGGAAATACGAAATAGTCGAGTGACACTTCGGTGATTGGAAGCGGAATATATTTGCGAGCTTCAGTCGGCACTATGCTTCCTATCTCACTTTCTTTTATTTGTGCTGGTAAATCTATGGTAAATATAAGTGATAATTGCACGGGGATCGCGAACGCTGGCTTCCCCGAAGATGCTCCGGATTGCTTCAGAACTTCTTGCAAGGCCTCTGTAGTTTTTTCAACCGATAAGTTTGCTACTTGGGCTGGATCTAAATTGTCATAAGGCCCAAGAGCAATGGCTCCGTAGGTTTCGAGCATGACTCGGCCTGATTTCTTTTTAATTTCAACTACTTTTATCGCCGAAGAGCCGATATCTACGCCGATGGCGCTATCATCTCCAGTTTGAGTTGCTCCTAAAATTTTTGAAAAAATATCTTTGAGGGGATTCATTATGAATATATGCTAAAATAGCTTTAAGAATTATAACATATATGGGGTACCTTACCACAATCAGGGACTATATTTTAGATACTATCTTCCCTGTTTACTGCCTTGCCTGCCACAAAAATGGCGAAAATTTGTGTCGAGAGTGCATTTCCTCATTCTCTCCAGCTGAACGCGAGAGCGCGAAGTGGATATATCCTACTTTTGACTATAGAGAACCTGCTATCAAGAAAGCGGTGTGGCTACTAAAATACAAAGGCAAGAAATCCATTGCCTGTGTCTTTGCGAAAGTTTTATATGGGCACATACTAGAAGAATTGTCAGATTTACAAACTATGGAAAACTTTATCGAGCCCATCCTCGTACCCATCCCAATCAATCGAAAAAGGAAACGAGAGCGCGGATTCAATCAATCCGAACTCATCTGTAAGGAATTGGTAAAACTCGACCTGACTGCGCAGGCAGGAAAAAATGCGAACTTTAAAATGCGCACCGATATCTTAGAAAAAATAAAAGATACCGGGCATCAGGCTCGTGTCGAAAACAGGAGCGTGCGCTTAAAAAATATCTTAGGATCTTTTGCTCTGAAAAAACCTGAAGTAAATCTGCACGGTAAAAATATGATTCTTATAGACGACGTCACCACAACGGGCGCAACTCTCACTGAAGCGAGAAAAATTTTAAGAGAAGCAGGTGCGAGAAAGGTAATCGCTTTTACTATCGCTCACTAGCCCCACATGTCCCATATAGCTCCAGCGATATTTTTCGGTTTTCCTTCGAGCGCGTAGTAATGCAGGTCTATGAATGGAAGAGTATTACATTCGATTATTCCCCATCGCTGTGAATTTGCAGGAGCTGTGGGTTCAGGAACTATGCAATCAAACCCAAGCACGGGCAGATCCACAACTTGCGCGGCTTTAGTCAGTATTGGAATAAAGCTCGGATGCAATTCGTCGAGCATTTCTCTAGTAGCTCCGCCGAAAAGCCGACCGGTACGGTATGTGAGAGACAGGCGCAAACCTTCGGGTAAAACATCGCCCATAGAAAAACCAAGCCTAGCAACATAATCTTTCATCTCTTGATTGACGACAACTTTTTCTACGCGCTCATTTCTATTGGCATCCTTATCTTGTATAAGTTCTTCGATAGTTTTTACTCCATCCCCTATGACATATGGCGAAATACCTCGATAAAACCCCATCAGTTTTCCATCTACAAATGTCGCTCGGCATACATCCCCTTGTAAATGTTCTTCCACCGACACAAAGCCACACAGTTCTTTTACTGTTTCCACTCCTCGCTTGAATTGGTCGAGTGTATGAATATTTGTCACCGTATGCCTACCCCGAGAACCTACTCGCGGTTTTACAATCACCGGCATTTCAAATTTAGAAAATATTTCTTCTAAATTGGTCGGAGAAAATATTGAGAAAGAAAAATATTTGGGCACCGGAATATCTTTTGCCGACAATTCTTGCTTTAACAAAAATTTATCGTCCCAATTGTTCTTCATGATTAAACGCTCCGGCGGTATGGGTAAGCTATCAAAATAGATCACCTTGCCCCGCATGCGAGTACGGTAAAGGTCCAAAGGCTTCCCGAGCATGATCACTTGTTTCATGTCTATACCCCTCCTCTTTGCTTCTTCCCATACCACACGTGACCTAAATGTATTCGTCTTGTTTATATCGTCAGATAATTTGGAAATATGTAAAAGAATTGAAACCTCAAAGAAAACAAAGAAAAGCCAATCTACAAAATTCCGAATAAAAAGCGGGGCGTTCTTGGTGGTCTTTATTACGTGAGTATCAAACAGTACAGAGGGAATGCTTGAAAAAAAATATAAGGCATGTGGAGCATATGAATCTCCGCAATATATACACTTGCTCGCCTTCCTGTGTGGTTGTGGTTGATTGGGTGTTTGATTCATATAATAGATATTAAACAAAATCAAAACAAAAAGACAGCTATCCAAAAAATAAACTCTGGATAAACTGTCTTTTTAAAACTTCGCAAACATTTTAGTGTCCTCCTAGCATATAATTAAACTTGTTAAAGTTTTTAATAAGCGACCCCAACTTACCTCATATTTAACTACTGGTAAATTATAGCATAGAACTACTAAATAGTGTCAAGGTTTTGTGCGGAGCCGGGCGGATTCGAACCGCCGAGGGGTTTTAAAGCCCCTGCCTCTTTAGCAAAGAGGTACGTTAGACCGCTCTGACACGGCTCCATGTATGTAATACATTACGTAATTAAATACGTATTTACTCTAGCATATTCCTCGTATTTTGGTATACTCACCTTTGTATTATGGACAGATGGGTGAGTGGCTTAAACCAGCGGTTTACTAAACCGCCGTCCCCTTAAAAGGACCGTGAGTTCGAATCTCACTCTGTCCGCCAAAAAAAGAGCTATAGTTTCATAAAGAAAAGTGGTAAAATACTAGTATGAAAAAAGATAAAAATCTTATCATTCTATTTGTGTTAGGTATAGCAGGAGTTTTGTTTTCTGGATATCTGAGCGGAGTTAAATTATTCACCTCTACTTGTGCCTTTGGTGAAAGTTGTCCGTATTTTTGGGGCTACCCTGCCTGCTATTTTGGCTTTATAATGTTTTTGGTAATTGCTATTTTTAGCTCGTTACTTTTATTTTCAAAAATAAAAAAGAAAACTGGTTTACTTGCTTTAAGTGGAGTTTCCTTTCTCGGCATTCTGTTTGCAGGAAATTTTACGTTGGATGAAATCCAAATTTTGTTCGACAAGGGATTCAGTGCTTACATGCTCGGTCTCCCTACTTGTGCCCTTGGACTAATATTTTATGTTTTAGTATTTTCCATAGCCACTTTCTCATTAACAAAAAAATAATATCGAGTCTTAAAAAATCATATGAACACATATAATTGGTACTCTACGCTCATCAAGCCTACATGGTCCCCGCCTGCCTGGCTCTTTGGTCCAGTATGGACAGTGCTTTATGTAATCATCGCGCTCTCTTTCGGGACTGTATTTTACAAAGCCTTTACCAAACAAATTCCATGGATAGTGGCTTTGCCTTTTGCCTTAAACCTACTCTTTAATTTCTTTTTCACTCCCCTACAATTTGGACTCAAAAATAATCTACTGGCTTCACTCGATATTTTACTCGTCCTTGGAACTTTGGTTTGGGCACTATATGCCATCTGGCATGTGTCCCCTAGTTTACGTTGGATAACTTATGTAAATATTCCTTATCTTTTGTGGGTGACATTTGCTACTGTTTTACAGCTCACCATAACTTATCTAAATAAATAAATTATAGTTTGTAGTATAACTAATCAGTGCTACAAATAATTTTAGTCATCATCGCCTCGATCCTAGCTTTTGCTGGCAATATTCCCTATCTGCGAAACGTAGCAAAAGGACGAGTGAAGCCTCATCCATATACTTGGCTGGTTTGGTCTATAGTTTCTTGCGTTGTATTTTTTGGACAACTTGCGAAAGGTGGTGGCATAGCGACCATAGCTACAGGAATTTCAGAGATTTTTACAATAATTATATTTTTATTTTCCCTAAAGTATGGTTTCAAAAATCCGCCAACCATAGATAAAATTTTTCTAGTTATTGCCCTACTCGGTTTGATCCCATGGCTTATCACCAAAGATCCTACAATCTCGGTCATCACTGTCGTCATCATAGACCTCATCGCTTTCGTGCCTACACTTCGAAAAACATACTACTCTCCAAAAAGCGAAACCCCTTTGCTCTATGGCAGTAACGTACTCAGGCATTCTTTGATACTCTCAACACTCGGCGCTTATAATATTGCAACCACCCTCCACTCCATATCTATGATTATCACCAATTCAATCATGGTGATTTTCATAAAAACCTGCAAAGAAAAACCAGTACAAAGCTAAAAACTCGAGCTTGCATTTAAATATACAGGGGGTATGATTTGGGTATGAATAAATTTGAACAACCAAGTAAAAATGGAACACCCATAGAACAACCTGGTTCTAGACTAGAAATGGACCTTGCAGAAGTTGCAGCAAGCGCCATAGAAGGAGACAAGTTAGAAGTAGTTGAAGGACCAGCATTTAAAAAAGGTGAGGTATTGTCATTAAAAGACGGTAAAAAATTTAGAATTGAACATGTAAAAAATACCTATACGGTAACTCTTTTAGATACTAACGGTGTTCCTAAAGACCAATACAGGGCTGATGAAGATGAAATCCTTAAAGCTGTAAAGGATCCTGCTAGATTAGAAATATGGAAACCAATACGCATCATGGCTGAAAGTACTTTAGTTACACTAATAGACACTGGCCAAGTTTGTGAAGTTCTAAAACATGCGCCAAATGGAGACTTACTTCTATTTAATCCTGAAGACCCAACTACACCAATCAGAACTGACGTAGACGCAATAGCCACAATGTATGTTCCTGATGGAAAAGGTGGCCAACGACCTGCAATGCGAGCAGACAGACTACAAGAAATAGAAGAAAGAAAAAAGAGAGAAGACGAAGAATCAGAAAGAGAAAAGGTGGTAAACTAGCTCAATTTATACTTCCCCACTCGGGTTCTCTTGATCGAATACGCCAAAGCAGGAATGCTGATTTTTTCGCCTAGGGAATTCGCGATACCCCTAACATAAGTTCCACTTCCGCATTTGATTTTGAAATAAGCCATGGCGTATTTCGTTTCTCTATGGTTCAAATTCTTCTGCCAAAGTTTTATTATCTCTTTTTGCCTGAAATCGCCTTTTACTTTTTTAATTCTTTTTTTAATATTTTCCAAAAGCTTCTTGCTTTTTATAATTCTCATTTTGATTAACTTTAAACTTTTCACATTTACTTCCCTCTCTGGCGCTTCTATTTTTATATTCTCTCTAGAATACTCAAACATCGGCTTACCCTTCACCGTCTTTGAAGAATACGGCGGGTATTTTTGCACAAACTTTCCAGTAAAATACTTTAAATTACTTTTTATTGCACCTTCCAATCCCTCAAATAAGCCATGGCTTATTTGAGTAACCTTCCCCAAAATGTCATAAGTGTCCGTAGCGAAGCCAAACAATACTTCGAATTCATATTCTTTGTCTAGCCCAAGATATTCTTCTTTTTTCTTCGCCTCTTCCCCTGCAAGCAGTATTAGTACCCCGCTCGCCATCGGGTCCAGCCTCCCCGCATAAGTAATCGGTAGGTCTTTGTATTCCTTATGTTTAGCTCGAAAAAGCTCCAAGGCCTCAAGCGGAGTCTCTCCTTCTTTTTTATTTACTATGATAATTTTCTTGATTAGCTTTTTCATATTATGATAAAATAAACACATTGACTATATCATATTTCTATTATATGACTACTCAAGAAAAAGAGAATAAGTTACAGGCAGAACTTTCATGCGGAGGCAATATTTCCATAATAAATCTAATTGACTGCCTGATAGAAAAAGCACACCGAACCCGAACTTCAGATATACACATAGATCCTACCGCACACGACATCCGTGTGCGTTTTCGTATCGACGGAGTCCTACAAGAAATTCAAAAACTACCCTCTAAGATTCATAGTGAAATAATATCTAGAATAAAAGTGCTCTCAAAATTGCGCACTGATGAACATCAAGCTGCTCAAGATGGAAGATTCCGGTATTCTTTTCCCAACAACCATGAGTTTGTAGACCTGCGCGTGTCTGTTGTGCCAACTTATCACGGGGAAAATATCGTTATGCGATTACTTTCTGAAAATAATGAAAATTTCACATTAGAAAATTTAGGCTTTAGTAAAAGTGATGAGAAAAAAATCAAAGAAGCGTTAAGGAAAACAAGCGGCATGATCCTATCCACCGGCCCCACTGGTTCTGGTAAGACCACTACACTTTATACACTCATTAAGATGTTAAATTCCCCTGATGTATCTATCGTAACCATCGAAGATCCAATCGAATACGCCGTTGGAAACATTGAACAGATCCAGGTAAATAATACCAAAGGCCTGACTTTTGCGAATGGTTTACGTTCTATATTACGACAAGATCCAAACATAATAATGGTCGGGGAAATTCGTGATCCAGAAACTGCAAACATCGCAGTAAACACTGCGCTCACTGGACACCTGCTACTGTCGACCCTTCATACAAATGATGCGGCCACTACTCTACCCAGACTACTCGATATGGGTATCGAAGAATATCTAGTCGCCTCTACTGTATCTATCGCGATCGGTCAAAGACTGGTTAGAAAAAATTGTGAGCACTGCAAAGAAAAACAATCCATCACACCCCAAATAAGCGATAGCTTATTTGATACTGTGCTTGGGAAACTAGCTAAGGACTTGAGCGAGATGAGCCACGGCCGTGGCTGCGACAAGTGTAATCATAGCGGATACTCTGGTCGTATATGTATAAACGAAGTCTTGGTGGCAGACGA
>CAYYKS010000004.1:0-21588 GCA_964469255.1 uncultured Candidatus Saccharibacteria bacterium
ATTCCATTCACTACTTCTATAATCGGTTTCTCAATTTCTTCATAAACTTTATCTAAGTTTTTTTCTTTAAGCTTTTTAAATATAAATTCGTAGGCCTTATCAAAATCATCTGTTCCAGCAAATCTCAAAATCTCTTCCAGTCCTGGATAAGAAAGATCTGAATTAATCAGCCATATAGCGATACTAGCTTCTTGGAGTTTTGCCTGGTCAACATTAGTCGGCAAATTTAGAGAATTTTCGAGCTGCCCTGGTTGAGCCTGCAAGGGTTTCCCCGCAGGCGACCCGAGGGGCCGAGAAAATTCTTCTGAATTTGAAGACTGTGCGCCACCAAAAAAACTTTTCAGCCTTGTAAACAAAGATCGGAATTCAAATAGTGTAAAAACTTTTTCTATCTTTTTTAGATCGGCAGCCTCCCAAAATGTCTTGTCAGGCAATTCAAATTTTATCGGTGCATCACCGCGGATTGTAGCCAGAGTTTTTGAAAACAAAGCTTCTTCTTCGTTTTCCTTTAGAAGAGTAAGCATGCGGAGCGAAATTCCCATTTCTTTGCACACATCATCCTCATCCTCTTTTTTTAATTCATTTATTTTTTTGTAAATATTTTCAATGGTTCCGTATTTAATGATGAGCCCTGTCGCTGTCTTCTCACCTACACCTTTGATACCAATAATATTATCCGATGGATCACCTCGTAAACCTTTGTAGTCTGGTAAAAATTTTGGTTCAAAGCCGAATCTTTCTACTACTTGTTTTTCATCGTACAAGATAGTGTCGTTTATACCCTTTTTTAAAGTATAAACCTGAACTTTTTTGTCATCTACTAACTGCATGGTGTCCATGTCCCCCGAGGCGATAATAATACAAACCTCCTTATCTTTTTTATATTTACCAACTATAGTTCCCAAAATATCGTCCGCTTCAAAACCCGGAGCGTCATACATGGGTATATTGAAGGCTTCAAAGATTTGGCGAGAATTTTTGAGCTGAGTTATCAATGCATCATCCGTTTTGGCCCGGCCGGCCTTGTAGGCATCATAAGCCTCATGGCGAAAAGTTTTACCCGGCAAGTCATAACAGGCCACGATGTAGTCCGGCTTCAAACCTTCTACTATTTTCATCACCATCGTCGAAATTCCGTACAAGGCACCAGTGGGTTCACCTTTGGAGGACATAAACTCAGGGAGCGCATGATAAGCCCGATGAATAATGGCATGGGCGTCTAAGAGCACTAATGTCTTTGGTTTTGAGACATCTTTTTCAGCTGATTTAATCTTTGGCATTATGGGAATTATATCATTATTGCTATAATTAAATTAATTAAATTTTATGGTGGACTTTGACGAAGAAAAACAAAAAAAACAACTCGAGGACTTATATAGAGAGGAAGAAGAGAAACTTGTGGCCACTTTGGCTGAGTCAAAATACGGATTGCCCTATATAGACCTGTACCGCGTAGGCATAGACAACGAGGCCCTGCGAGTTATCCCCCAAGCCGAAGCCGAAGAACTAAAAGTGGCTCCTTTTAGGCTTTTTGGTAAAAATATTTTTATCGCTATCCGTGCTCCTTCGGAAGGCCTTTTGCATAAGCTCAAGGAAGACATGGAAAGGAGAAATTTAGTTCCCACTTTTTACATGACCTCCGCAGCCAGCCTCCAAAAAGTTTGGGATAGATACAAGGAACTATCGATGGCCGAAAGTTCTTTGGTGGGAGGACTCGAGGTTTCTGTGGAAGTTTTACGTAAAACTGCAGAAAAAATAAGCCATATCCAAGACATAGCCCAATTAGTTACCCAGATTCTTACAGAAAATAAAAGCCATAAAATTTCTCGTTTGCTTGAAATTATTCTCGCTGGAGCTATTGCGGTCAAAGCTTCCGACATCCATATCGAACCAGAAAAAGATCGCGGTAGACTGCGATTGCGTCTAGACGGAATATTGCAAGATATAAATTTTTTCGATTCCGATATATACCATCTTTTAAATTCTCGCATAAAACTTCTCTCTGGTATGAAGCTCACTTCGAAAGTAGCCCAAGATGGGCGCTTTAGCATTATGGAGGGCGACGAAGAGCTTTCTGTGCGCGTATCTCTCATTCCTGGGGCATATGGTGAAGCTATCGTGATGCGTATACTTGATCCAAAATCTATTCAAATACAATTTGAACAGCTGGGTATAGAAAAATTCCTTTTTGATATTATTCAACAAGAAATCATAAAACCAAACGGCTTGATTCTAGTGACTGGTCCGACTGGATCTGGAAAAACTACTACTCTCTATGCATTCCTCCGAAAACTTTATAATCCTGACATAAACGTCATCACTATCGAAGACCCTATCGAATACCACATCAAGGGCATCACTCAAACTCAAACCAACCAGGACAAAGGCTATACCTTTGCTGAAGGTTTGAAATCAATCCTCCGCCAAGACCCAGATGTGATAATGGTAGGAGAAATCCGCGACCGCGATACCGCTGAGATTGCCGTACAATCATCCCTCACTGGGCACATGGTGCTATCTACAATACACACCAACAATGCAGCCGGAGTTATTCCCCGCTTGATTGACCTTGGTGTAAACCCAAAAATATTAGTGTCTGCCCTATCACTCGCTATGGCTCAGCGCCTAGTCCGAGTACTTTGTACTTTTTGTAAAAAGGAAGTAGAAGCAACACCAGAACAAGCACAAACTATTAAAACAATTTTAGAAGAAATGAAATTGGAAAATAAAGATTTATCTAAACATAATATAAATGCTGATGCGCCTGTAAAACTTCACACACCTGTAGGTTGTGAAAAATGTAACAACACTGGTTATAAGGGGCGAATCGGAATATTTGAAGCAATTAGAAATGATGCTGAGATAGAAAAAATAATGCCCGAAAATCCAAGTGAAAGAGAAATTAAAGAGATCGCGGCCAAGCAAGGAATACTCTCTATGCGCCAAGACGGCGTGGTAAAAATACTAAATGGAATTACTTCTTTTGCAGAAGTGGTGAGTGTGGTAGATCTAGGAGAAAAATAGAAATAAAAAAAGCATTAATCTCTAAACAATCCTTTTGGGGCTTGGCCCCAAGAGTAACAAAAGATTATAGGATGGCACCAGAAAGAATAAATTCTACCAGAACGTCCTATGCACATTCGTATAACCGATGGCTGATTGCTTAGAGATTAATGCCTTCTTGACTAACCTCTTTTACATAATACATTTTACTACATACAGAATGTCGTAAATGCTATAATGTTAATAGCTATGTTGATACCCTGTGTATAAGGTGGACAATTAGCTAACTAATACAAGTATAGCATATTCAAACAGTAATGTCAAGCATAAATTCTGATAAAACCAATAACGACAAGGTGCATAAAAAGGGTGAAAATTCACCTGTGGAAGATTCTTTTTTGGACCAAACCCTGCGTCCAAGAGCGTGGGATGAGTATATAGGCCAAAAACATATAAAAGACAACGTTAAAATCCTCCTTCGAGCTGCCGAGGAGCGCGGACATATACCCGAACATATTCTATTTTATGGCCCCCCAGGCTTAGGCAAAACAACGCTCGCCCACCTGATAGCCAAGGAAACTGGCCGGCAGATGAAGATAACCTCAGGCCCTGCTATTGAGAAAGTCGGAGACCTAGCTTCTATACTTACTAACCTCGCTTCGGGAGATATTTTGTTTATCGACGAGATCCATAGACTAAATAAAATGGTGGAAGAAATACTTTACCCAGCCATGGAGTCTGGAGTTTTAGACATTATCATCGGTAAAGGCCCTTCGGCTCGTACTATTCAACTCGACCTCCCCCCATTTACATTAATCGCAGCTACTACCCGTGTAGCACTAGTATCATCCCCTCTTCGCTCCCGTTTTTCTGGTGGAGTTTTTCGATTAGAATTTTATTCTAATGAAGAGATTGCAAAAATTGTAGAGAGGTCTAGTAAACTTTTAGAAATCACTTTCGACAAAGATGCGCTAGAAGAAATTGCTAAGAGAAGCCGGTTTACTCCGCGTACGGCAAATTATTTCTTGAAAAGAGTTCGGGACTTTGCCCAAGTTAATAAGAAAAACGAAGTTGGAAATTTAAATAAAGATACCGTACAAGAATCTCTAGCTATGCTTTCAATTGATGACATAGGACTCAACACTTCTGATAGAAAATTCTTGGAAGTACTAATAAAAAAATTTAACGGCGGACCAGTGGGACTAAAAACTATGGGTGCAGCTATGTCCGAAGAAGAAGCCACTATCGAAGAAGTTATCGAGCCGTACCTCATCCAGCTCGGATTACTTGAACGCACTGCTCGTGGACGCGTAGCTACAAAAAAAGCTTACGAACATTTAGGTTTCGATTTTAAAGAATAAAAAATTGCCAAACAAAAAGGCCGCAACGACTTTCTTTTGTGAAAAGGTCGTGTTGCGACCTGTGGTGCTGAAATTAATCAGCGATATTTTTCTCCGAGAAGTTGGAGAAAAGAGGGGCCCTTGCGGGCCCCTCTCCTGAAGCCGCAAATGGAAGCGACTTACTTCGGCGTCTTGTTGCGGCCCTGGTTGGTGGCGTTCATGTTCATAAGGTCATCACCTCTTCTCTAGGTTGGAATCTCAGCTCCTCGATAGGGCTGAGTGGTTTAAGTTGCGAAAGAACGACAGGATGCGGGGGGAGAACTAGCGTTTACTGGAAAATATCGGCCGTTCTCAACCCCCACACCCTAGTAGCGACACGCGTAGCGCGGTAAGCGTAGGTATCACTACAGAGCACCGATGGCCTGGGAAGCGAGCGCCTGAGGAACACACCGATTCATATATAATCCTACATCTAAAAAATAAAAACGCAATAGTATAAAAATAAAATTGGCACGAAAAAAGGCTGTACAAACTTCTCCCGTTCTAGGAAGAAGTTTGTACAGCCAGTTGATTTCTTTTTTACTGAAAGAATAAACAGCGGAGGAGGGCCTTAGGATCGTGAGGATCCTTTGAATCCTGTTTTGGTGCCTCAAGGGCACACTAGGGGGTTGTAGGACCCTCCTCCACTTCTCACGGCGACTACTTGCCCGGCGGATGCTCCAAGCGAGGAGTGTCGTTGCCGGCGAGAACCGAGGTCTTCAGAATGCGTCGCATTTTGTTTTGTCTCCTGGTGCTTGTTTGACGACTTCTTCGTGAATTAGCACTTCGGCTCAACCTCACTATATCCCCGTAGGAATAAGTTTCGAAGAACTTGAATGCTAGTTTGCATATTACATAAAACAACATAAAAATGCAATAGTTTTGGTGAATTAAAAACAAAAAGGCTCGCAACGAGTGCGAAGCCTTGATGGGGTGGGTAGGGGAAACTTTGGTCCTCTCTAGAAAAGACTTTAGGTTCCCCCTACCCGATATACGACTGCGTCTCGCCTTTGTAAGAAGCGAGTGAACTGCGCGAGGCCGGCCGAGCTCTATTCAAACCATTTTAGGCTGGGTTGGCTTAAGTTCGAAGAGCACTATGCCACTCTAGGTCTCAGCGCAGAACAACGAAGAAGAAGTAAGACCCTCCCACTGCCAGCCAGTCAGAGGGGTGAAGAATTACCTATTATATTATATTATAAAAATGAAATAATGTCAATGAACTAGGTAATTTGGCATCTGGGTTATAATTAGAATCAATGAAAATACTTGGAATAGATCCTGGTTTTGAAAGACTGGGTGTAGCTATAGTAGAAAAAGAAAAAAACACCAAAGAGACTGTAGTTTTTTCTGAATGCTTTAAAACTTCATCCGAGCTCCCTTTTGGAGACAGATTGGTACTAATCGGAGAAGAAGTTAAAAATATAATCAAAAAATACAAGCCTGATGTGCTAGCTATCGAAACTTTGTTTTTAACCACCAACCAAAAAACAGTAATGCATGTGGCTGAAGCACGCGGAGTAGTGCTGTATGAGGCTAGTAATGCTGGTTTAAAAATATTTGAGGCTTCTCCCCCACAGATCAAGATAGCTACCACTGGATATGGCAAAGCAACCAAGGAACAAATGATAAAAATGGTGAAACTATTGGTAGAAGTAGATGTTTCTAAAAAATCCGACGATGAAATGGACGCAATAGCCGTGGCCCTCACTGGACTCGCCCATACCCGTCAATAGTTATCCACATATTTCATTGCGAAGACTTTTAGATTTTGTTACAAAATAGGAGAAATAAAGAATACCAATTATTGTAATATTATTAATAGTTATTAAAAGTAAAAAACTTTTGTATGTATCAAGATGAAACTGAAAAAGAATTAGAAGAAAATGGTTTTAGAATCACTAGTGGTGGAGACGATGAGGACTCAGATATGCCATTGGCGCCACTAGGAGAAGATGAAGATCCGCTTGAATTTGGACTAGATGAAGAAGACCCAGACCAAGATCACTAATTAAAAAAAGCCCCATTGGGGCTTTTTTTAATTTACTAGAATTTTTATAAATTTTTTCTTGCCTATCTTTAGGGTCAGGTTTTCCGTGAGTTTTACGTCCACATCAGTAACCTCAGAATTTTTTACCAAATCATGAATAGCATTCCCCGCTACCAGTCTCCGCCACTCTCCTTTTGAGGCTAGAATTTTATTTTTTACTAAAACCTCACTCACTAGTTCCCCGCTTTCTGCCTTAACTTCTTCCATCTCATCTGGAATTTCTTTTTTCTGGAAGGTATTCGTCCAGCTTTCAATGGCTTGTATCGCTCCTTTTTTCCCGTGATAGATTTCTACTATCTCTGAAGCAAGTCTGACTTTTTGATCACGCGGACTAAGAATACTTACTTCTTTTACTTCTTCTAATGGAACACGAGTACAAATCTCAAACGCTAGTGGCATCAAGCTATCTGGCCAGCTCATAACTTTTCCAAACATGTTCTCTGGGCTATCTTCCAAAGTCACCATGTTGCCCTCACTTTTACCCATCTTCTTTCCAGTAGGATCTACTAGAAGCTTTGTGGTAAGGACGTATTTTTCTTTACCTCGATTCTTCATCATTGTGCGCCCCACGAGCATATTAAATGTTTGATCATTTCCACCTATTTCCATATCTACATTCATGGCCACAGAATCATACCCTTGCATTAATGGGTAGAAAAATTCGTGTAGGTGCACAGGCTGACCGTCTTTCATTCTTTTTGCAAACATATCTCGCTCTATCATTTGCTGTAAGGTAAATTCAGACGCGATTTCGATAAGCTGTTCAAAAGTTAATTTGGAAAGCCATTTACTGTTGAATTTAACTTCAACTTTTTTCATATCCAAAATTTTTCCCGCTTGCTTGGTATATTGTTTCAGGTTTTCTTTTATTTCTTTGACAGTTAGCTGTTTGCGAGTGGCAGATTTGTCAGTAGGGTCACCAATTCTTCCTGTAAAGTCTCCAATTAGTAAAATAACCTTGTGCCCCAGATCCTGCATCTCACGAAGTTTCAAAAGTGTAGATCCGTGACCGATATGTAAAGTAGGCCCAGTCGGATCAATACCGTTATATATAGAAAGAGATTTTCCATCTAGAAATGCTTTCTTCACTTCTGTTCGGGATGGGTAAACATTCTCTACTCCACGGAATAACATGTCATCTATTTTCTTTTCATCTGTAACTACTTTCATGCTCGGATAATAACACATTTTCTGCTATTATTAAAGAATGGTAAAAATTATAAAATTGATAAAAAAGGGATTCAATAATCTAAAAGATTCGATCCACAGACTCGTGGAGAAGCTACCGAAAAACAAGCATTTCTGGAAGAATGTAGTATTTCTGTGCGCCGCGGTGGCTATAGTAGTGGGCACCATACTTCTAGTCTGGATTACCACTTTCAATATTCCTGATTTCCGATCATTTGAAGATAGAAAGATAGAAAACTCTACTAAGATTTACGACCGCACTGGTGAGATAGTGCTATATGATATACATGAAAACGTAAAAAGAACCTATGTCACCTCTGACAAGATCAGTATTAACGTAAAGAATGCGACCATCGCTATTGAAGATGCCGAATTCTACAACCACAGTGGAGTGCGCATAAGTTCTACTATTCGCGCAGTGCTTTCAAATATATTCGGCATCGGCATCGGTGGCGGAGGTTCCACAATCACCCAACAGCTGATAAAGAACACACTACTCACTCCCGAGAGAACTTTCACTAAAAAAGTAATCCGTAAAATGAAAGAATGGATTTTGGCGGTAAAAATAGAAAAGACTATGACCAAAGACAGCATTTTGGAATTTTATCTAAACGAAGCGCCCTATGGCGGAACACTTTACGGAATACAAGAAGCTAGTAAAACTTACTTCAGTAAAGACGCGCTAAACCTAAGCATCGCTGAATCTGCATACCTTGCAGCCATACCCCAATCCCCGAGCGTGTTGTCCCCTTATGGAAAAAATAAAGAAAGGTTGGAAACAAGAAAAAACTTGGTATTGTCTAGAATGCTTGAAGAAGGTTTCATAACCCAAGAAGAATATGACGTGGCGAGAAACGAACTGGTGGCTTTCACTCCTCAGGAAGCAATCGGCATTAAGGCCGCCCATTTCGTTTTCTTTATAAAAGACTATTTGGAAGAAAAATATGGGGCTGAGATGGTACAAGAAGGCGGGCTAAAAGTTACCACCACTCTAGACTACAAGCTTCAAGAAAAAGGCGAACAGTTTGTAAAAGAGGTTGCTCTTAAAAATGAAAAAGACTGGAACGGAGAAAATGGCGCATTGGTTGCTATCGATCCAAGAAGTGGACAAATACTGACCATGGTCGGCTCTCGCGACTATTTTGATAAAGAAGTCGACGGTAAGTTCAATGTCACTACTGCTGTGCGCCAACCGGGCTCCTCTTTCAAGCCTTTCATTTACGCTACAGCTTTCAATAAAGGCTTTACTCCAAGCACAGTGCTCTTTGATGTGCCAACAGAGTTTCAAAGCACCTGTAACGCTTACGGTAAGGCTTTGCCAGGACGAAGCCAGGCTGATTGCTACATGCCAAACAACTATGACAATCTGTTCCGCGGACCTATGACATTAAAAGATGCTTTGGCTCAATCTATCAACGTCATCGCGGTAAAATTATTCTACCTATCAGGACTTGGTGATTCATTAAAAACAGCAGAGGATATGGGCATCAGCACCCTTACTGATATAAACAGGTATGGCCTCACTCTAGTTATCGGAGGTGGTGAAGTAAGTTTACTCGACATGACTTCCGCTTATGGAGTATTTGCAAATGATGGAGTAAGGAATCCTTATACTGGAATCTTAAAGGTGGAGGATTCTAGTGGAAATGTCTTAGAAGAATTCATTCCTCAGCCTAGACAAGTGTTACCTAAAAACTCAGCTCTTACTGTTTCAGATATATTAAAAGATGAAGCGGCTCGTGTGCCTACATTTGGATCTCACTCTGCGCTGTATATTCCAGGCAGAGAAGTAGCTGTAAAAACCGGAACTACCAACAACAACAAAGATGCTTGGATTTTAGGCTATACCCCATCGATAGTGGCTGGTGCTTGGGCAGGTAACAATGACAATACTCCAATGAAAAAAGGTGGTGCTGCTCTGGCTGGTCCTATGTGGAACAAATTCATGAATGAAGCCTTAAAAACTTTACCAGATGAGCAATTTGAAAAACCAAACTTAGCTACCGATAGTAGCGTAAAACCAGCACTGCGTGGCTTCTGGCAAGGTAACGAAACTTTTTTAATAGATAAGATTTCTGGTAAACTTGCCACCGAATTTACCCCCCCAGAACTGATAGAAGAAAAAGTGGTTACCAATGTTCACTCAATATTGTATTGGGTAGACAGAAACGACATTCTCGGCCCTGCTCCAGCCAACCCTGAAGACAACTCTCAATTTTCCAACTGGGAAACTGCGATTCAAAATTGGTGGGCACAAAACAGTTATAAATACGTAACAACCAAAGAAAGTGACGTCCCTACCACCAGTGACAACATCCACACTGAGAATTCTGCACCAAAAGTTTCCATAACTCAACCAAATTCATCTACTACTTATCTAAAAGGACAAAAAATCCAACTCAAACTAAATAGCTCGGGTAAATTCCCCTTAAATAAAGTAGATGTTTTTATCAACGATATCTTTATCGAGAGCTTAGAATCTCCGTTTAACTTTGCTTTTATACCTCAGGACCTCGAAAACCTGGAGAGTAGCAATACAATAAAAGTAATCGCTTATGATTCGGCTGGGAACCGCACCGAGGCTACATCTAAATTTAAAGTGGCTCAGTAATTCTTGTAAATTTATTAGCGAATACTAGGAATATTTTTCTGGTTGAAAGCTTCCCCTAAAAGCGCATCTATTTTTTCTTTCTTTAAAAGAATTTCGCTTCTGTAAATAGGTTTTATATTTAGATAAACAGTGTTATTACTTATCTTTACGTCTTCGGGTGCAATATTTATTCCAATTACCTTAGATATAACTCCTCTAATGGTGTCCGCCTTGGCTTCTCCTGACAGAAGGACCTTGCTCCATTTGGCTAATAAGTCCTTTATCTCAATCATATACAGATACTGGTTAGCGATTCATCGGCATTATTAAATAAGTAAAAGAAGGATCAGAAACTGGAGAAATAACTATCGGTAAACTCGCACCAGATAATTTGATAAGCACACTATCAGTAGTGATAGACTGGAAGCAATCCAAAAAATATTTGTAGTTGAAGCTGAGTGATACTTCTTTTCCTTCTAGGGCGGCATCGAGATAAGTCTTGTTCTCTCCTACGTCGTTATTAAGCGACGAGAGCTCGAATGCTTTCTCTTTTGGTGTGATGCTCAGGTTTATCTGATTAAACTTGTCTGAGAAGATATTTGAGAGTTTTAGAGCATTCAATAGGTCTTGCTTTAGCACCGTTGCAGTAGTTTCAGAATTTTTAGGAATAATTTGTCGGTAATCTGGGAAAACTCCATCTATCACTCGTGAGGTGAGATAAACTCCTCCGGCTTGAAAAGAAATCTGGTTTTTATTGAAACAAACTTCAATAGAACCAGCCAGGTCTCCAAAAATTCTTAAAATTTCAGAAATGTTTTTAAAAGGAATAAGAATTCCAGAAATTTCTTCTATTTTTTTGATTTTTATTTTCTTTTCAGCCAATCGGAACGAATCAGTAGATACGAAAACTAAATTATCTTCATTCGAATATATAAATACACTAGAAATCTCGGGCTTAATATCAGAAGGTGAGGAACTGTAATACACAGCTTTTATCCCATCCATAAATTTTTTGGATTCGATTTCAAAAATCGATCCAGCTACTCGTGGAATAGTCGGAAAGTCATCGTGTGGTTGGCATTTTAACTTAATTTGATTCTTTTTAGTCTTGATAACTAGGTTACCGTTGGATTCCTCTAGAAATACGTTGTCATTTGGGGATATATTGGAAAAAATTCCACCGAGTGTTGCACCAGAAATTGCTACTATTCCCTCTTTTTCTACCTTGGCGGGTACTTCCACCTCTATACCTAGGCTCAGGTTGGTAGAACGTAGTTTTAAAGATTTAGAAGAAGCGATAAGTAATATTGAATTTAAAACTGGTAAGGTTAAATTCTTTCCAGTGATTCTTTCCACTTGAGCAATTCCGCTTTTTATTTTTTCCACTTGGCATTCTAGTTTCATTTGTTTATATCTTATATTTAAAATCTATTAATACTATTAGTAGTGTGGATAAGTGGATAACTTTATTTTACTTATCTTTTGCATAATGTTTTTAATGATTTTTATTTCTAATTTCTGTCTAATAACTTTCATATTTATTCACTTACTTAAACATGATTCTGATTTGTTCGATTTCTTCTAGGAGTTGTGGGTCGTTTTTCAGATCAGTTTTTATTTTTAAACACGAGTGAATCACAGTTGTGTGGTCTTTACCCCCAAGTTTTTGCCCAATTAATGGATACGAAACATTAAAATCTTCACGTAATAGGTACATCACTACTTGCCTAGCACGCACGATTTCTTTCTTCCTTGTTTTTTCATAAATCGACGCTTCTTCTATTTGGTAATGTTCACTTACCATTTTTACTACATCCTTAATGGCGATGTTTTTCTTTGGCTTCATGTTATTTTTCAACAGCGCCTTTACTTCAGTCAGAGTTAAAGACCTACCTTTGAGGTTATATTGGCAGACTATGACATTCAAACTACCCTCTAGTTCGCGAATATTACCTTCTACAGCGCTTGCAATGTAATCCACAATCTCTGGGTCGAGGTTTACACCCTGCTCTCTTAGTTTTACCTTGAGTATAGCTAGGCGGGATTCATATTCAGGCTCTGACACATCTACGATCATCCCAGCGGCAAAGCGAGACTTTAAGCGATCAGCTAGCTCTGGAATATAGTTTGGGTGCTTGTCAGATGAGAAAACGATTTGTTTATTGTTTTCATAAAAGGTGTTGAAAGTGTGGAAAAGTTCTTCCTGGATCTTTTCCATCTTACCGATGAACTGGATGTCATCAATTATTAAAAGGTCATACTTGCGGTACTTTTCCTTAAAGGAATTTGCCTTGTTACCCTGTAGAGAGTTTACAAAGTCTGTAGCAAATTTTTCTAGAGTTATGTAGTGTACCCTTTTACCAGGGTGTCTTTCCTTGATGGTGTTTCCAATGGACTGGATAAGGTGAGTTTTACCGAGTCCAGTGCCTCCATAAATGAAAAATGGGTTGTACTTTGTACCAGGGTTTTCCACTATAGCTTGCGAGGCAGCATAAGCGAGCTCGTTGAAGCCTCCAACGATAAAAGAGTTGAATTGGTAGCGAGGATTTAGGTTATCGTCTGGGTTTATATACAGGTCCTTCAGTGGGAGCTCTTTATTAGTAGCAAAAAACTCGGTTTCGGTAGGAGTTAGGGTTTCTGGCTTCTTGCTCTCTACCTTAGCAATCATATATTCCACCGCTCGCATGCTTTCATAGGCATCAGCGATAGTCTTGGTTATGAGCTTGTGGTACTTGTTTTGTAGCCAATCACGTACGAATTCATTTGGTACACCGATGTAGATGATTCCGGCATTTTCCTTTACTATAGAGGTGTTTTTGAACCAAGTGCTAAAATTTGCCTTAGACATCCCCGTCTCGATTTCAGTTAAACAATTTTCCCAGAGCTGTTTCGTATTCATTGCCCAATATTATACTATTTTAGTTGTTATTAACACTTTCCAAAACTTATTAACCATGTTGAAAAGCTGTGGATAACAAATTTAAGAAGCTTGCTACTCTCTAGTTGCCTAACAGAGAATTTTATTATATACTCCTCACATGTCATTTACATACAATCCTAAAAAGCGAAAACGAGCCAAGACCCATGGTTACTTGGTGCGCTCTAAGACCAAAACTGGTAAGGCTGTTCTAAAGCGCCGCCGCCAAAAAGGCCGAAAGAAACTATCTGTTTCCACTAAGTAAGTCAACCAGGAATGCTCTCTAAAAAGAACAGAGCCGATACCAAAATAGTAGAAAAAGTCTTTAAAACCGGGAAATTTGTAAATTCTCGGTTTTTGACCTTTAAATACATACAAAATAAGGCTAATTTGGGCCCTAGGATATCTTTTTTAGCCCCAAAATCAGTGGCCAAGGGGGCTGTCGAGCGAAATTCTCTTAGACGTCGAGGATATCGAGTGTTAAAGAGTTATATAAATGAGTTCCCGAAGAGTGTAGAGGGTGTTTTAGTCTATAAAAAGGCGCTTATTACTCCAATCGAAGTAGAAAATGAAATTAAAGATATACTTAGTAAAGTTAATTAACTTATATCAGAAGTACGTGTCGCCTCTATTAGGCAATAGGTGCAAGTTTTACCCTACTTGTTCTGAATACTCCAAACAAGCCATAGAAAAATACGGTGTCTTTAGGGGTGTAGGTATGAGTTTTTGGCGAGTTTTGCGCTGCCACCCTTGGCAAAAGCACCAAATAGATCCACTAATATAGAAGAATATTGGACTTTCCTACTTTTTGATATAAGATAAGAAGATGCTCTCATATATTTGGAATACCTTTTTATATCAACCTTTAATAAACGCCCTAGCCTTCTTAGTATCAGTGGTTCCCGGTGGAGATGTGGGGGTAGCCATCATCCTTCTTACAATCTTAGTTAAAATACTTCTCTTCCCTCTTTCTCAGCATCAGCTTCGGAATCAGGCGGCGATGGCTATACTTGCGCCAGAGCTAGAAAAAATTAAAAAAAGCGGAGCAAGTCAGGAAGAACAAGCTCGACTTACTTTTGAACTATACAGAAAGCACAAAACCAATCCTTTCTCGGGATGTCTCGCCATCATTCCTACTATTTTTGTTTTGATTGCTCTTTATCAAGTTTTTATCAAAGGCATAAATTTTGAAAATGAAGTTTTGTATTCATTTATTACTCGCCCCGAGCATGCGAACATGCTTTTCTTGGGTTTGATCGATATCAGCCAAAAGAGTTTTATATTAGCGCTTCTTGCGGCCATCTCTCAATATTTCCAAGCGCACTTTATGCCAAAGCCGGTGATACCCAAGGATGCACCAGCGGATTCATTCCAAGTAAACTTTAGTAAGAGCATGTACACAAACATGAAATACGGCTTCCCTGTTTTTATTTTTCTAATTCTTTATACAAACATACTAGGTATTTCGCTCAGTGGAGCTGTAGCTCTATACTTTATCGTAAGCAACCTTTTTGCTATCGGCCAGCAGATATACATCAAGAAAACTGAAAGAAAAGTTTTGAATGAAGAAGCGGCTGAACTGGCAACAAAATAATCCGCTTACTGGTAGACAGGTATAAAAATTATGGACAAGAAAGAAATACAAAATTTAATAACCGAATTGATTGAAGGATTAAATGTAAAGGTTAATAAGATAGATGTTGTGGAGGACCAAGGAAGCAAACAGGGAGATAACACTTGGTTTGCTGTAGATGTTTCTGAGCCTCACTACTTTATAAATCGCGAAGGAGAAGCCTTGAGCGCCTTAAACCACCTTGTACGTAGAATTTTAGAAAACAAATCTCCTCGCACCGCAGAGGGTGCAACGGATTTTAACCACAGTGTTTTAGTAGATATAAATAATTTTCAAAAGAAAAAAGTAGAAGCTGTGCGAGCTGTGGCCCACATGATGTCCGAGAGAGCTCGTTATTTCAAAGGGAGTGTTGAAGTAGATCCGATGTCTGCATTCGAACGAAGAATCGTGCATGAATTTTTAGCAGATGCTACAGATATAAAAACCGAATCTATCGGTGTAGGCCCTGGACGAAGAGTGGTCATCAAATACGTAGGTGCAATTTAATTTAAATCCAACTTCCAAAGAAAAGAATCTTTTTTGTTTACGAAAAGTAAATATTTTTGTGATGTATCTAGGCTGAGTTTTATTCCATCCACCTCTTCCCCGCTCGCAATAAATGGATCTGAAATTAGTTCAGTGTTTCCTGTGATTATGTTTATTTTCCAGATTTGGTCAGAGAAAGATACTTCGCCTTGGTACCAGCTGTCTGGGTATTCTGCTCCCGTAGGAAGCTTTGGCACGGCGCAGTAAACCACATCACTCACACTTCCCCAGACACATTTTTCAGGCATAGTTCGCAGTCCTAAAGAAGTCGAAGTTTTCTTGGCTACATCGTATGTACTAAGTGATAAGCCACTGTCGCCATAGAGGACGAGTTTGCCGTTTGGGCTAGTAAGTGTGGTAAGGCCGGCAATATCCCCTAGGACTCGGCTAAAGCTCTTTGTAGTAGGGTTTAAGGTGTACATGTGTCCTTGTACAAAAGCTGTTGGCTTTGTGGTGAGGGTTACCATACTTGCGTTTGGCCAGAATGACAACCATTCAGTAAATGGAGAGTCAAAGACTTGGGTTTTTTTATTGGTAGCTATATCCAAGACCGTACCCACAGCGCTTTCGTCTACATTTAATAGGTAGAATATTTTACTACTATCCGGGGATAGACTGAGATCAGTGATGTTGTCGGATAGAAATATTCCTTTAATTTCATTGGTGTCAGTATCTGCACCCAAGACTTCTTTTGGTATTCCTCCTAAAAATGTTTCTATAGTTCTAGCGTCTGGCTTTAGGTACCGCATCAAAATAGAATTGTTTTTATTTACAAAAATCGATTCATAAACTTTAGGGATGATAGTAGTAGAAAATCTTCTTTCTTCTAGTTTATCCAAAAACAGTTGGTATATATTTCCAGTTTTACGATCTACATATCTACTAGCTTGTGCAAATTCTGTAGGTGGTGGAGTTGGTTTAGTAGTTTTCTTTGGTGCCGGGTTTGTAGTTTCTGTGGTAGTAACCTCAGGAGTAACTACGGGAATTTCTTTTAGTCTTTCTTTTAGAAATATATTAAATCCTGCCACTGGCACACTTGAGATTTTTCTCAATTTTATTTCAGCAGATTGAGCTGGGGTTTCGGTTGGTGTCTCCCCGGTTATATCCACTGGTTCATTCTCGTTATCAGTAGGAGTATCAGTATTATTACCAAAAGGATTAAAGCGAGCGAGAAAATTTGTACCACTATCCCCGCCCGTAGGACTTGTCGGGGTATTTCTGGAATACAAAAATCCCACAATTAGCATGACTATGATTCCGGTGATTATTATTAAGAGTGTAAAGTTTCTTCGGGACATAAAATTTATTTTTTAGGGACACTACATTTGTTTGCCGAATATGCCCATGGAGCAAAACTACTTCCATTTTCCCCATATAATTTACAAGCAACCTGTGTATTTTTTACTGGGTCTTGCGCAGCCTGCACGCATTGATTGTAAAGATCCATCTTGTCTGGTTTAATTGACACGGAACAATTACCAACCTTAGAACCACTGGTTACCACTGTGCCCTTACCACATTTACCTGTAAAGGCGCTCGGACAATCAAGTCCTCCAACCTTATGCACAGTTAGGTTGATTTGCCACAATCCGACAGAATAAGATGGACCGCTTCCGTTATTTAAAAGATCACTACCGCTTTTAACATCTGTGCGACCACCACCACTTTCTAGACTACATATTTTTGATGCTTCATTTACCCTGTTGCCAAAGCAGGAACTCGCGAGTTTTTCCGTACTACAAGCGTTGTCAGATTTTGTTTCAACATTACAAGTGCCTCCAATACCTGCGCCTGCGCCACCACTACTACTGTATGTTCCATCAGCTAATTCTATAAGGGCTACTGTAACTTTAGCGTCAGGTATATTTATATCACTTTTTAATAAATCAGGATTAATAGTATTTAATAAGGCATAAGCCCCTAGTGCTATTAGTAATCCTAGTATTGCATTCCAGATCCGGTCTTTTCCCTCTTGTTTTTCAGATATTAATTCACTTCCCATGTATTGTATTCCTCCCATTACGATCATCACTACAGCCAGTACTGCTGATATGCCTATAACTAATTTTATTATAAGGTTTATATATTCACCAAGTGCGCTACTTGAACTTGTATCAAATTTTTCTGCCCCAGGTAGTGGTGCTAGAAGAGTATAGTCAGTGGCTGATCCGTTTGGTGGAGCTACTGCAAATACCGGGCTAAAAAATCCAACCAAGGCGATGAGTATTAGAATATGTAGTGCAATTTTTTTCATATTAGAATTGTACATCTATTTCTTTAGTGGCTGTTTGGAAAACTTTATCCATGTTTTCGATGTCTAATTTTACCGTAGACGTGCCAGAAACTCCACTTTGTACTTGTAGTGGAAGTAAATTCTTTTGCAGTTCAGAGTTGGTTATTTCTCCTCCGTTTATAGACCAAGTCCATAGAAGCCTTGGATTCCTGATGTCTCGAGGTGAAATAAAGTATGGTGCCGCGAAAAGTATTTCTTTGTCTACTATTTGGTGTCCATCAGTTACAGTGTTTTCAAATTTAGTTCCGATATTTTCATCGTTTTTATAAAACAAAAGTTTTGGTTGGAAGGTTCCCACTGTGGTATTTGACGTAGATGAATATTTTCCATCCACGGTGGTAGCATTTACTTCTATATAGTTTGAAGCATCCAAATAATCACTGATATAGCTAAAATAGTTTCTGCCATAACCCGAGGCCTCTTCATCGTTTGTAAAATCCTTTCTCCAGGAGTAGGTCATATTTTTAGGGTTCAAGTAGGTACTACCTGTTTTTATTTCGGGCATAGCCACTATTTTTATAGCACTGTCGGCTGTAGGTAGGGCTTTTCCTCTGTAAAATGGTGGAACGTATGAATCATCAGCTTGCCACAGCACCACCATTACTGATGGTTTGATAATTATTTTGGTTTCTAAGTCGTCCACTCTGATAGTGACAGTAGTTTCTGAGCCTGCAGTGCCTGCGGTTAGTGTGTATGACTTCTTTCCGATTCCGGACTGCACATTTTTGCCATTTACCAGCCATGTTATTGTAGAAGAATTCATATCTAGGGTATAACTGGCTACATTTATAGTTACTGATTCTCCAGGGGCTGGATTTTCAGGTATTATATTTACAGAAATATCATTAGCTGATTGAGCAGAAGCTTGGGTAGTAAACCAGAATCCTAATAGTATTACAAACGCAAAAAATACAGCTGGTAGATGTTTGTTTGTGAACTTAAAACTCATGAGCTAATTATACCAAATAACTTTCCACTTTACACTTAAAAACTAACTCCTAAGCTCTAGTTCTTCGTGCTCTTGCTTAGCGGCTCGATTGGATAGAACCTGGGAAGGGTCTGAAGTTATGATTTGGTCTTCCGTGTAAGAAGCTATAATTTTAATAGCTACGTGTTTGGTGCCAGCAAAGAATATGCCTTCCCCCACGTTTGATTCTAATAGTAGGTATTTTTCTTCATCAGTCAGGTTGAAGGTTTTTTGAAGGATGTCTATAGTACTTGGCGATTGTTTTAGGAGCATTTGGATAGAAGAGTTCGTAATGATCGGTATACCGTAAGGAGAATTCATAAAGTCCCCCGCGTCTTGAGTGATAGTAGCCAGGCCCAGATAGTATTTTCGTCCTCTTTTGGCTATAGAGTATAGGAAGGACGCAGTGTCTTCGGACTTCATCATCCACCAAGCTTCGTCCACTACCAGCAGTCTCTTCTTTAGGTTTTTTCGTACAGCATTCCATATATAGTGCATGATGATGTACATGGCTACTGGCTTGAGCTCGTCTTCCATGTCCCGGATTGAAAATACCACGAATTTTTTATTTATGTCTACGTTTGACGGACGGTTCAGGAAGGTAGACCATGAACCCTTGGTATATTTAGCGAGTCGGGCTACAAGGGATTCACTGCCCTCCATTCCGTTTAGAACCATCTCAAAGTCGGACAATAATGGAGGTTCGATATTTGCAAAGTCAGATTCAGGAGTGATATCTTTGATGGCGTAAGTTTCAGAAATTGCTCGGTCAACGATGGAATCTTCTTCTGGGGTGAGGCCACCAAGCATAAGCCGGAAAAGTCCGACAAGGCTTATGACATTTGAGCGGAGTACATCTTCTGCTGTTTCGTCTTCTCTGGGTATTGGTAGGTCGAAAGGGTTCATGTGGTGGTCTGAAGAAATTGAAATATTAAAATATCTTCCACCCACAGCTTCAGCTAGGAATTCATATTCCCGTTCTGGGTCTATCACCATCACATCTATATCAAACATTAGTGATCGCAAGATTTCTAGTTTTGTCGCATAAGATTTTCCAGATCCAGCCTTAGCAAAAGTCACCGAGTTGTAGTTTTCCAGTGAGAATCTATCAAAAATGACTAGTGAAGAGTTGTGTCTATTAATACCGTAAAGTATTCCTTTGTCAGAAGTAAGGTCAAAAGAAATAAACGGAAAGATACTAGAGAGTGGCTCTGAGTTTAGTTTCTGATTTATATTTAATAGATCAGTATTTATCGGTATTACGCTCTTGAAACCGTCTTCTTGCTGGAATAATGCTGGTTTTATATATATAAGTTTTGATTCTAGAATTGATTTTATTTCGGACTCAATTTTAAAAAGCTCAAGCTCATTGTCAGCATATATTGTTATATATACACCTACATCAAACATCTTTTCTTGGGCTTGGATCAGGTTGTCACGCAGACCTTCTAGGTCTTGATAAGCAGTGTCTAGCATAGGGTCCCGCACCATTCCCCTCGCCTCCCGCACATTGATCTGGCTCTGTACTTCAGCCACCTTCTTTTGGAATTGGCGAAGCATGAGCGAAGTATCGATGGGGTGGATGAATACAGAAATATCAAAAACTTTATCTAGGTTTATAACTGGTGAGAACCAGTTATCGGTTAAAAACCTAGGATATGAAATTATGAAAAAAGTTCGGGCTATTTTGTCACCCAAGTTTATGGATTTGGAATCAATTTTTAGTGCAGATGGGGCTATGATGTCTTGAAGCTCTAGATTGGCCGATTCATATATCTCCTCCGGCAGTACGGCCAAAGTCGAAGCATTCGTTGCTCCTTTGTATTCATCCTTATTTCTACCAAGTAATGTATCTAAAATTCCCATAATATTATTGTACTCTTATTTGACCTTCGGTTTGTCCAGGGTTAAATACTTTATAAAACACTTCTACCACCTCTTCTGTTCCAAGCTGGGCAGACTTTATACCACATCTACCTAAGCCTTGCTCTATCACACTCACCCGCTGCTCCAACTGGGATCTTTTTTCTTCAAAGTCTACCTGGGAAGCTACGTTTTTTTCTAATTCACTTCTTCGTGAGAATAACTTGGAAAATCCATTTTGACCTGTGGATTGGAAGGTGCTGCTAGTATAAGGCACCGTAATAAAAAAGCTTTTAGTCATAATGCTCACTGACTCAGTAAAGTTTCGAATAAACTCAATATATTCTTTGGTTTGCAGCTTGAGCAATGGTTCGGTTTGTAATTTTATTCTGTTTTCTAGTAGTAGTAGGTATGGGCGTATATCTAGCCTTCTCGACTGCACAGATATTTGCACTGGAAAATCCAAGGTATTTAAAAAATTTTGGAATTGCATTATAGTGGCCTTCTGTTCGTCATAGGATTTTAAAGAAAGGTTTATGGAGTTAGCTAAAATTATAGCGCGGAGCGAATCATCCTTGAGCACAATGACACCATCACGGACTTCCTTGATAGGTACGAACTCTTGAGTTGCTTTTGCATTTAAGGCCATATTTATTGGTTTGTTTTGTGCTTATTTAAATCAAGTACATCTAGGCTCCAAGCTAAATCCTTCAACTTACTACCAGTTAACCTGCTTTCACGTTGCTCAGTAATTGTATTTCTAGCTTTTGCAGCTTGTGATTTTGTATCATCTGAGTTAAATTTTTGTTTCTGCCAAACATACAGCTTGTTCTGCATTAAATATTTCATACCTGCCTCTAACATAAATATGAAGGGTTTATTGTTTGGTCTATAAAAAGCCAATGCCAAAGAAAATCCAGCGACCATAATAATAGGTATTCCTCCAATATATAAGCCGAGCAGTCTAAAAAGCATAAAACAAAGTCCAGCTCCTCCAGCTAGATAGACAAATTGTCGAAAAGTAAAAGGCCCGAATATTTTATCTTCTATATCTAAAAATTGGGGCACTTTAAATTGCATACCACTTTATTATAGTTTAAAAGCTTTACTTTTGAAAGCTTTTATTCGGGAATTGCTCGGTATGGATCAGCCCCTTTGGGGTAAGAGGTAGTTTTCGGGGCTA
>CAYYKS010000005.1:0-19114 GCA_964469255.1 uncultured Candidatus Saccharibacteria bacterium
AGCTAATATGATAAAGCAAAAAGCACCAGAAATTCTGGTGCTTTTTGTTATGTGACCCCACAGAGAATCGAACTCTGATTATCGGATTGAAAACCCGGTGTCCTAACCGTTAGACGATGGGGCCAATGCAGGATATAATAGCATTTTATGAATAAATTACAAGAACTTCAAGCTCTACACAAAGACTGGGAGAAAAAGTGTGAATGTAGGCTAAAGAAAACCGCCACACGGGCTGTGTTTGGACGCGGTAGTGCCGAGGCAGATATTGTATTTATCGGTGAAGCGCCAGGGAAAAAGGAGGACGAAACGGGTATCCCTTTTGTCGGAGCCGCGGGAAAGTTTTTGGATGAAATGCTGGGGGCGATTAAGTTAAAACGTGAAGATATTTATATTACCAACATTGTAAAATACCGCCCACCAAAAAACCGAAATCCCCTGCCAGAAGAAAAATCCGCTTGTCGGGATTGGTTACTAGACGAACTCAAACTTATCAAACCAAAATTAATTATTTTTTTAGGCAGGCATGCCATGAGCAATTTTTTTCCAGAAGAAAAAATCAGTAAAGTTCACGGAAAATTATTAACTAAAAAATTCATAGATATCCCTACCCGACATTTCTTCCCCCTGTATCATCCAGCCATGGCCCTATATAAAGGCTCCATGCGAAAAGTTTTGATAGCTGACTTTAAAAAAATTCCAAAAATTCTAGAAAAAATTGGAAAAGATACTGTATAAAGTGTATACTCTTCAAACATAAAAAGTATGACAAATACTGTACAAATCATAATACTGGCCGCAGGAAAAGGCACCAGAATGAAAAGCGAATTACCTAAAGTGCTGATTCCTTTACATGGCACACCTATCATCAAGCACCTGCTAAATACCATCGAATCCATCGAGGACAAGCCTTTTGGTGCTCCATATATAGTGGTAGGACACGGCAAAGAAGAAGTGATGGCAGCTCTTGGAACCCAATACAACTACGTAGAGCAAAAAGAACAACTCGGCACCGGAGATGCTATCAACTCTGTTAAAAACAGCATTTCTGATATAGCCCCAAACACACTCATATTGTATGGTGACCACCCTTTTGTGAGCGCTGCAACAATTGAAAAAATAATAAATAAAAAATTAGAATCAGGGAAAAAAATCGTTATGGCCACTGTTGTCCTACCAGACTTTGAAGATTGGAGAAAAAATTTCCTAGGATTCTCCAGAGTAGAAAGAGATGGGAATGGAAAAATCCTAAGAACTATCGAAAATAAAGACGCAACTCCAGAGGAGAAAAAAATTACTGAAGTAAACCCATGCTATTTTTGCATTGACACCAAATTCTTATGGGAAGAAATCGCTAAACTAAAAAATGACAACGCTCAGCATGAATACTACCTGACCGATGTCTTTAAAATTGCGGTCCAAGAAGGAGTAGAAATAGAATCTATCCAAATAGGTGCTCACGAAGCCCTAGGCGCAAACTCGAAAGAAGAATTAGAGACACTTGAAACCCTTACAACCAATAACAACTAATTTACTTTAAACTCTGCGATAGCAGAAATTGAAGTATTTTATTTCTTAAGATCATAACCTTTAGCTAGCTTGAAAGTCTTGAAACCGTCATTGATTTTTATACTTTTAATATAATCTAGGAACTCTTTAGGTAGTGGTGACGGCCCTACCCAAACACTTTTCTGTATCATTGAGTAATTAAATTTCTTAAGATGCCATCTTAGCCATTCCCTTTCGGCTTTTTTGTTCTCAGGAATATCAAACATAACAATTAAATTTTTTGGCGCATCCTTGTCGAAACTAAAATTAAATTGTTGTAGGGAGTCTATTTTGTTTTTAATATATTGTTGACCTTTTAAAGTAATTCTCAAGCTCCCACTGTCCTTTTCAATAAACCCATCATTATAAAGACGCGAGACTGTGCCGCTTAAAGAATTCTGTGAATACTTTTCAAACTTAGGAATACCAAAGAAATTTACACGACCCCCTTTGTATTTCAAAGTTGAATTACTTAAACCCCTTAATATTTCATAAACTAAACTCATATCTATATAATATCATAAATACTTCAAAACCTGCGATAGCACAAAATATAGTAATATTTGAAAAATAGACCAAAAGTGCTATAAATATGCCATGCGCTGTTAGCTCAGTGGTAGAGCGACCCCTTGACGTGGGGTAGGCCGGGGGTTCAATCCCCTCACGGCGCACCAATATATGAAAATTTTAAGTATCGAATCATCCTGTGATGACACAGGCATAACAATATTTGAAGCCAAAGGTGGCGTGACTAACGCCAGTTTTAAAATATTGTCTGACAATCTAGCTTCACAAACCATCCATGCAGAATATGGAGGGGTTTTCCCAGTTCTCGCTAAAAAAGAACACGCGAAAAATTTACCGCTACTACTGGAGCACGCTTTAAAGAAAACTAAGCTCGATAAAAAAACTAAACCAGTAGATGCTATCGCTGTAACCTATGGTCCGGGACTCGAGATGTGCCTTTGGGAAGGAATTACCTTTGCTAGAGATTTGGCAAAGAAATGGGATGTGCCAGTAATACCTACCAACCACATGGAGGGGCATATTCTTTCTATATTTGGAAAACACAAAGGCTCATTTAAAGTAGAGAAATTAAAATTACCGATTCTAGCCCTGCTAGTGTCCGGTGGGCATACTCAGCTCGTGCTTATGAAAAAGTGGATGCAGTACGAAATCATCGGTGAGACAGTGGACGATGCTGTGGGTGAAGCCTTTGACAAAGTAGCCCGCATGCTCGGACTACCCTACCCTGGCGGACCACATATTTCAAAACTCGCCGAAGAACTCAGGAGCTCGCAAGAGCGAGGCCTTGCGAGCACGACGGTGCGAGCACGAGCAAATTTTCAGCAGAAAATTATGGGTGCCGAGTCCGTGCGAACTTCTGAGTTTAGTCTTCCCCGCCCTATGATGTACACCAAAGATTTCAATTTTTCATATTCTGGACTGAAGACGGCAGTTTTATATTTGATAAGAGACCTCGAAAAATCTGGCAAAAAAATCGACGACAAAATAAAATCCCAAATCGCTCTCGAATTTGAAAACGCCGCCATCGAATGCATCACTCATAAAGTAAAAAAAGTAATTGAAAAGTACGGCATCAAAACCGTAATCATCGGTGGTGGCGTAGCAGCAAACAAACACCTACGAAATGAAATGAAAAAACTCATAGGTAAAAAAATAAAGCTGCTTCTCCCTACATTCGAACTGTCCCGTGACAATTCAGTGATGATCGGCATAGCTGGATACCTGAACTACATCAAAAACAAGAAGAAAACTCCAAAACCTGAAACTATAAAAGCCACTGGAAACTTAAGGGTTTAATGTGATATTATAGGGTCATGGACGAGAAGCTCTTAAAGCCATACGACCCTAAAAATACAGAGGAAAGAATCTACAAGCTCTGGGAAGAGAGCGGTTTTTTTAACCCTGATGTATGTATAGAAAAAGGCATTACCGACAAAGATGCGCCTCATTTCTCTATTGTCCTTCCCCCTCCAAACGTCACTGGTATACTTCATTTAGGAAGTGCCATCATGATAGCGATCGAAGATATCCTAGTACGATACGCTCGCATGCAAGGTAAGCGTACTCTTTGGATTCCTGGCACCGACTCTGCAGCCATCGCCACACAAGCAAAAGTTGAAAAAGAAATTCAAAAAAGTGAAGGGAAAAATCGCCACGATCTGGGGCGAGATGAACTTCTAAAAAGAATTGATACCTTCGTAGAAGAAAGTAAATCGACAATAATTTCGCAAGTGCGTTCAATGGGAGCATCTGTAGACTGGAGTCGTTATGCATACACTATGGATGATAAACGTTATCGTGCGGTGATGGAAGCATTCGTCCGTATGTATGATGCTGGACTCATCTATCGAGGAAACCGTATTGTAAATTGGGATCCAAAAGGACAAACCACAATTTCTGACGATGAAATCGTTTACGAAGAACGCAAAAATAAATTTTATACTTTAAAGTACGGTCCATTTGAAATAGGTACTGCCCGACCAGAAACTAAATTTGGTGACAAATATGTAGTGATGCATCCAGACGATAAAAGATATGCTGAGTGGGAGCATGGACAAAAAATCACTGTCGAGTGGATCAATGGTCCTATCGAAGCAACAATAATTAAGGACTCCATGATTGATATGGAATTCGGCACAGGTGTGATGACTATCACTCCTTGGCATTCACACGAGGATTTTGAACTCGCAGAAAAGTATAAACTCGATCGTGAGCAGATAATAGATAAAGTTGGCAAGCTCCTACCTATCGCTGGAGAATTTGCTGGCATGAAAATCAGCGACGCTCGCGACAAAATAATAGAAAAGCTCGATCAAAAAGGACTAGTAGTAAAAATTGATGAGAATTATGTAAACAGAGTGGCTACCGCAGAGCGGACAGGTGGAGTGATCGAACCTCAGATAATGTTGCAATGGTTTGTAGACGTAAACAAAAAAATCTCCTCTCGAGATGATAAATCCCTAAAAGAGCTCATGCTCGAACCTGTACGAGATGGCAAGATAAAAATAATGCCGGACCATTTTGAAAAAGTATATTTCAATTGGGTAGAAAATCTTCGCGATTGGTGTATTTCTAGACAGATCTGGTTCGGTCATCGCATACCGGTGTGGTATAAGGGTAGCGAAATTTACTGTGGCCTAGAAGCGCCGAGTGGTGATGGCTGGGTACAAGACGAAGATGTGCTTGATACCTGGTTCTCCTCTGCCCTATGGCCATTTTCAACTATGAATTGGCCGGAAAATTCTTCTGACTTGAAAAATTACTTCCCCACCACCGTGCTTGAAACTGGGTACGATATCATATTCTTCTGGGTAGCACGCATGATATTGGCTAGCCAGTTCTTTACAGGTCAGATTCCATTTGAAACTGTTTATATGCACGGCATAGTACGTGATGGTCAAGGAAGAAAAATTTCGAAATCTTTAGGCAATAATATCGACCCAGTAGATATGGGCGCAAAATACGGCACAGATGCTTTACGCATTTCGCTGGTTTCTGGGACTGCGCCTGGTACTGATAGTAAAATATCCGAAGAAAAAATTCGTGGTTATAAAAACTTTGGTAACAAAATGTGGAACATCACTCGCTTTATATTAGAAAATACCAAGGGGGATGAAATTGAAAATGAGCTCACAGAAGAATTTAAAAACATAGCACTCGACATCACCAACGATATGGATAATTATCGTTTTCATCTAGCCGTAGAAAAAATCTATCAATATGTCTGGCATAGATTTGCCGACGAGATAATAGAAGAAAGTAAAAAAAATCCGAAAATTATGCCAGCCCTTCTGCCTATATGGAAAAACTGTTTAAAAATATTACACCCATTTATGCCATTCGTAACGGAAGAAATCTGGAGCATGCTTCCTGCCCGAAATGCTGCGCATAACGCTGCAGGCGGGCCACATAAAAATGGTAAACTATTAATGGTAGAAAACTGGCCCCAAAAATAATTAATGCCAACTGATCCAAAAATTTTAGCTCTGTCATTTCTCTTAGGGTTATTTCCTTCTATTTTTTGGTTATGGTTTTGGCTTCAAGAAGACAAAGAAAATCCTGAACCCATACCTGTACTCTCGGTAGTATTTTTGATGGGCTTCATAGCAGTTATTTTTGTTTTACCAATCCAAAAATTTATAGAAGCGAGCATTGGCTCTCATGAACTACAACTAATTCTGTGGGCCACCGCAGAAGAACTCATAAAATACCTGGCTGTGGTGGTAGTCATATACAGAACTAATTTAGCAGACGAGCCGATAGACTGGCCTATATATATGATAACCTCGGCCCTGGGCTTTGCAGCGCTTGAGAATGCACTGTTCTTGGTCAAACCTATATCAGTGGGGGCTACCGCCGTAGGACTGCTCACTGGTCAGCTACGTTTCCTTGGTGCTACTCTTCTTCACACAGTAACCAGCGGAATCATTGGTCTATCTCTTGGAATTTCTGTGCATATGAGTGGAATAAAACGCTATGCGCACTTACTTTTTGGACTTTCACTAGCTATCTCCTTGCATAGTGTCTTTAATTTTTTTATAATAAAGAATAACGGAAGTGATTTTTTGAAAGTATTCGCTTTCTTGTGGGTCGTCACCATTATAGTAATGCTACTTTTTGAAAAAATAAGGAGAATGAATTAAATTATGGAAAATAAAAAGAGAAGTTTTTTTGAGAGGTTAACCGGTAGTGTGAGTATGGATGATGAGGAATTTGAAGATGCAAAGAAAAAACCTACTGCCGTAAATGGAAATAAAAAAGGAGGAAATTGGATCGAGGAAGAAGCTGAAGAAGCCGAGCTAGCTGTTGATGTATACCAAACACCTACTGAAATAGTAATTCAAACCATGGTGGCTGGAGTGCGCCCTGATGACCTAGAAATATCTATCACTCGCGATATGGCCACCATTGCCGGCAAGCGCGAGGAATCTCGCATTATCGATGAAAGCAATTATTTTGCCAAGGAACTTTACTGGGGCAAATTTTCTCGCACTATCTCCCTACCCCAAGAAGTAGAACCAGAAGAAGTAGACGCCACCGAACGCCACGGATTGCTCACCATCAAACTCCAAAAAGTAGACAAAGAAAAGAAGAATACTGTAAAAGTAAAATCTCTATAATAAATTAAAAAACACCCCGTACTGCGGGGTGTTTTTTGTGGTGCTTGGAGGCAGATTTGCACTGCCGACCTATCCCTCTTCAGGGGAGCGCTCTACTAACTGAGCTATCCAAGCATTTTCTTAACGACCAAAATTCTTTATGCCGTTTATTGTATCTGTTGCTCCACTATACAGATTTAAAACTTGATCGATGTATGGCTGAGCAATGTAATAAGCTCCGAGGGCAGAGCCTATGATAAACGCCCAGTACACAAAACTCATTACTCGCGACATCTGCATAGAACGACGAATAGCATGGAGCATTTTGTTGTTCTCTTGTGATAATTCCAGATTCGCTTTTAAGAGTTCTTTGGATTCAGGATCCATAGAAGTCATTTTAGCATAAAAAACCCATAAAGCAATTGGGAATTCTAGCTGTTATGTGGTAAATTACGCGTATAGTCCTCGTAGTTAAATGGATATAACGACTCCGTCCTAAGGAGTAATTGTCGGTTCGATTCCAGCCGAGGACACAAAATACAAAAGAACCCACTGCTGGGTTCTTTTGTATTTTGTGTCGACCGCAGTGATATTTTATCAGCAGATAAAATCACGAGGGGTGGGCTGCGAAAATTCCGAGCGACGGCGAGGAATTATTTGTAGACACAATTAAGCAGCTAGTCCTAGTAGGTTTGCGATAACAGGCTTGTTGAAGCCGACGATAAGGTCATTTTCGATTTGGATTACAGGCACGCCCATTTGGCCAGACTTTTCTACCATTTGTTTCCTTTGCTCCATATCCGCGGCTACATCATGCTCAGTATAGGCAATATTGTTTTCCTTGAAATATTCTTTGGCCATATGGCAGAAATGGCAAGATGGGGTTGAGTAAATTGTTACGTTTTTCATATAATTCTTTTCTTTTATCTTCTAATATCTCTATTGTACCATACTCGTCAAGTACCTACTATTTAAACCATTTATCCCAAAGAGAGGCAAACCAGCCCTTTTCTTCCACTACTATTTCCACCTTGTTCTTGTCTTCCACTACCACAATCAAACCCTCGCCTTCCTTGGCGAGGCCAAATTTTTCACGAATATTTTCTTCTACTCCACCCTCCGTTTCGAGTTTGGCTAATTCAGTGTTCAATCTTTCTTTTTTATTTTCAAGTTCAGCCAGCTTGGCGGTAGCCACCTGCCTATTTTCGCTAGTTGCCGACATTTTGCCCATAAAACCTAAAACCCCCCAAGCAAAACCAAGTAAAATAACCCCGAGAAATATTATGACCGGCCAAGACTCGATAACATCACGCCAGCCTTTCTTTTGTTGAAAGTTTCTCATTATATGATATATTACCATATATGCTTTTCAACAAAAAACACCAAAAGAAAATCCAATTTGCTTGGGCCGTCCTATCTGTCCTCATTATGATCAGTATGGTTTTGCTTTACTCTCCTTTCTTCCAGGCACAATAGGTTTTAATTGTCTCCAGAACGCATCATCTTTAGAAAAACATCTTGAGGGATGTTTACCTTTCCGCGTTCTTTCATCTTCTTCTTGCCTTTCTTTTGCTTTTCTCGAAGCTTCATTTTTCTAGTGATATCCCCTCCGTACATGTGCTGGGTGACGTCTTTCTTCATCCCTGACATTGATTTGGAAGAAATAATTCTACCAAGTGCTTTACCTTGGATTTTTAGACTAAACATTTGCCGTGGCAATATTTGCTCCAGCTTTTCTACAGCTTTTTCGGCTTCTATCTCTACCCTCTTTTTTGAAACCACTTTGGAAAATGCAGGCACTACCTCATCAGCGACAAGTATATCCAAGCGAGTCACATTGGCTTCACGCATTTCACCGATTTGGTAAGAGATAGATCCATATCCAGAAGAAACACTTTTTAGTTCATCAAAGAAATTACGCATTAGTTCACGTAGTGGCATCTTTACAGAAATAGATGACCTATTATCGCCAAAATTTTCTGTCTCACCGATTTCACCTTCATGATCAAAAAGCATTTGCATAATACCGCCCAAGTATTCCGCTGGGGCGATAATTTTTACATTCACCCACGGTTCATATACTTGTTCTACCTCAGAATCATCAGGGAAAAAGTATGGGGAGTAAACTTTTAGTCGTTTACCGCCTTTGTTGTCGGCGGCACCACTTCGATATTGAATTTCGTAAGTAATAGATGGCGTAGTAATGATAAGCTCCAAATTAAATTCTCGGCGAAGTCTCTCGGTGATAATTTCTAGGTGAAGCATTCCGAGGAAACCACAACGGAATCCACGGCCTAGTGAACCACTAGATTCTTCTTCAAAAGAAAAAGCTGAGTCAGATAATTTTAATTTACCCAAAGCTAATTTTAATTCGGCAAAATCATCTGCATCTTCTGGAAAAACACTGGCCCATACCACCGGTAGCGGCTGCATGTATCCAGAAAGCGCTTCCAGTGGATGCGAAGATTTGGTGATAGTGTCTCCTACTGATGCGATGCCGGGCTTCTTGATACCGGTCACGATATAACCAGTATCCCCGCTCGCCAAAAATTCTCTTGGAGTTTCTTCCGGCGAAAAAGTTCCTACTTCGAGTGAAGTAAATTTTTCTTTTGATACAGCAAAAAGCAGGCTGTCACCTTTGCGAACTTTTCCAGAAAGTATACGTACGAACACTATCACTCCGCGGTGATTGTCATATTTAAAATCAAAAACCAAAGCCCGCAGACTATTATCATCGTGCACCAATTCTTTTGGCTCCGGAACTCTTTTTATAATCTCAGCGAGCAAAGCTTCTACCCCTTCACCAGTACGGCCAGACACCATTAAAACCTCGTCAGGGTCACAATCTAAAAGCTTTACTACCTCTTCTTTGACATCATCTACTCGTGATAGCGGTGAGTCAATTTTAGAAAGCACAGGTATGATTTTAAGACCTCCCTCACGCGCCATATTGAGCGTAGTAAGAGTTTGAGCCTGCACTCCCTGTGTTGAGTCTACTAACAAAATAGAGCCTTCTACGGCCTTTAAAGCACGAGAAACCTCGTAGGAAAAGTCGATGTGTCCGGGGGTATCGATCAGGTTTAAAATATACTTTTCAGCGCCCAAAGTATACTCCATGCGCACTGGTTGCATCTTGATAGTGATACCTCTTTCCCGTTCTAGCTCCATGGAATCCAGCACCTGGTCGCGCATTTTACGCGTCTCCACGGTGTGAGTAATTTCGAGCATTCTATCAGCCAAGGTACTTTTACCATGGTCGATGTGGGCAATAATTGAAAAATTTCGTATATTCTTTAGCAGCATAAACACATCTTAGCAAGAAAACACTTGAAATAAAAGGAGTTATTAAAATCTAACCAAAAAACTTTCGTATGCTTTTTGAGTATTCTTACCCCATATACCATCCACTTTTGTTCCTAACATTTTTTGAACAAGCATAATTCCAGCAATAGATTTCTTTCCTATCTTCCCGTCGACAACTAACGGTATAGTCACTGCCTTTAATTGATTAACTGCTCTTTGTACATCTTTGGCCGATTCACCACTCGAGCCACTTCTAACTACCGACGCGCTAGATCCATACACAATAAAAGTTTCAACCGGTGTTGTATTTTTATTTACCGTATTTTTGTTCCGAGTATTTCTAGAAGAACCACCACCAGAAGATCTTGATCTAGTTTCCTCAAGGGTCACGTACGTCACACTGCTTGGATTTGGCCAATTTTGATTATTGGTGATTGAAATATTTCGACTACCTTCTGACAAATATGCATGACTAACATCCACGGTAGTATCATCAGGATTTGGGGTAACAGAAGAAGTAGTACCGTCACCCCAGTCTATCGTCATTTGATCACCATTTATAAAAGTGGAACCTAGGGCACGGGTCAATGTAGCAGTAACAGTAGCACCGATAACGCCTGATGCAGAAGACAAGGAAACTGAAACTCCACCATCAATCGCAACATAAGGTTTAACAAAATTTGCATACTTGATATGTCCAGCGGTAGTGGGGTGCACATTGTCTGTATACATATCTGAAGTTGAATAGATAACAGAGCCATCGACAAGTGTAGTCCATGGCCGACTCAGGCAGGCCGTAGAAATCTGAGTGCGAAAAGCCCCTAGGGTATCACCCAATCCATTTGCATTTTCAGTTATTTGTACAGTGGGTGTCTGACAATAAATAACTGCATCTGGTAGAGCTGCGTGCAAATCATCTAGAAGTGCTGCATACGCTAAACCAAAAGTAGCAGCCGACCAAGTAGCTCGGAAATAATCATTAACTCCAATTGCCATCCAAATCACATCAGGTGCATAGCCAGAAACCCTAGAAACAAAAGCGGTACGAGTATCACTATCCACAGCATCGTGTCTTAGTTCTCGACGACTGTATCCTTCATTCATCAGCTTGCGACCAGCATTTCTAATAAGGCTCGTCCAACCATTGTGCCCACGATTGGCAACATCTGAATACCCTACCGATATTGAATCCCCATATACGAGCAGCCTGCCGGATGTTGTCGGAGTGGAAACAGAATAGTTTGTAAAATCAAGAAGTTCGAAAGAATCAATAAAAGTACCCAAAATTGGAGAAGCCGATGGACGATTTTGTGTTCCAGTTATTATCTCTATTGTTTTTTCACCAGCAGGTAAAACAATATTATTACTTGTATATGATCCATTGGCCGGAAAAATTACTTGCGAGTGATCGGCCCCGTCGACACGTATATCTAGTACATCATATCCAGTGGGTGCCACTAGATGGTTTGTTGTCGTACCAGTAACCCGGATGACAGTGGCATCGGTATTTAACCTAACAAATGAAAATACACTTTGGCGAGGATTTCCAACATTATCATACCCGTTTTCCCATAAATCCCCCTGATCGACTACGACCACACCTGAATAATTAGTAGAATTATAAGAAACTACTGACGGATTAATTAGTCCACCATTATTGGTTGGAGTTAAGGTTATTACCCCTAATTCTGCAGGAGTTATGGTAAACGTCTGCGGAGTGGAAGAACCTGAAAATGTCAAAACTATTGGCGTCGATAGTCCTCCACCAGATGGAGTAATCGTTATATTACCAGTATACGAACTATCAGGGGTAACAGTAAAATTGGATGAAGCTACCCCGTTCGCACCTATAGATGGACCAGAAAAAGAAAAAGTGGTTGCGGAAAAGGCCTCCGAAGAAGAAAACAGAGAGAAAACTAAAAACAAAAATAAGGAAATGAATTTAAATGACTTGATCATAAATATACTTAATATAAATTATACAGAATGATTTTCATGATTATTATGCTAAAAATCCTCCAGTCTGATGATCCCAAAGTTCTTTATACATTCCACCTTTTGCTAAAAGTTCAGCGTGAGTTCCTTCTTCCACAATTTTTCCAGCATCCAGCACTATGATTCTATCCATTTTTTGAATTGTCGACAACCGGTGAGCAATGACTATCGTAGTCTTACCTTTCATAAGTTCATTAAATGCATCTTGAATATAAGACTCACTAATACTGTCGAGTGAACTTGTAGCTTCATCTAAAACTAGAATTGGCGAATCTTTTAACATCGCGCGGGCGATAGCTACGCGCTGTCTTTCACCTCCTGAAAGTTTTACTCCCCGCTCACCTACTAAAGTATCGTAACCCTGCGGTAACTTTAAAATAAATTCGTGCGCATGAGCTTTCTTGGCAACTTCGATGATTTCGTCGTCTGTAGCATCCATCTTGCCGTAACATATGTTTTCTCTAATCGAGCGATGGAACAATATAGGTTCTTGGGGCACGTAAGAAATTACACTGTGTAAATCATCTTGAGTTACATTTTTGATATCCTGTCCATCGATGGTAATCTGTCCTGAAGTAACATCATTAAATCGCAGAATTAGCTTGGTCAAGGTTGATTTACCAGCTCCTGAGTGGCCTACAACTCCTACACGTTCTCCCGAATTAAGTGCCATATTAAAATCAGCTAAAATATTTTCCCCGACTTGATACTTGAAAGATACATTTTCAAATTTAATAAATCCTTCTTTCATATTCAATTTTTCTGGATTTTTTGGATCTTGTATGTCAGGTACAATTTCAAAGATATCAGTCATTTCCTTCATATCAGTAAGTGCTTTCATGAATTTAACCATTCTGTCACTCAATTTCCATAATTCTAAAGCAATAACGCCGATATAAGTCTCTATTAATGTAATCGTACCAATAGAAATAGAATTCTGTAACCATAATACAATTAATTTATAATTAACCACTATTATTATAATAATAATTAATAAATGTTGTATTAAATCTATCATTCCTCCCATAAAGAAAGATTTATTACTTCGTTTTTCACTTTCTTGAGTATATTCTTTAAAAGTTTGAATTTCTTTTTTACTAGCGGAAAAGAATTTTACCGCCAAAATGTTACCAAAAACATCAGCCAGTCTTCCGCTGATTTTTGAATCCTGCTCTGCATCTAGTAGGTCAAACTTCATTTTCATTTTTAAGAGAAGAGACATAATACCGAAATTCACAATAGCCCAGATACCGAAAATAATGGCGATGGAAGGAGCTTGAAATGCCAAAACCACAAGTGCACCTACAAGAATAACCAAGGATTGCAAAAAACTGAAAAGAAAAACTTCAAAAGCAGAATCAAACCCAAAAGCAAACTTCCTAGCTTTTGTAACTAAACTTCCAGCAAATGTATTGGAAAAAAAAGTATAGGAATTCCCACTGATTTTCTGAAATGAGAAATCTCTTAAATTTCTCACAACCCTGGCCGAGAATTTATAGTAAGCAAATTTTACATATCTAGCGATACCAAAAATAAACACATTGAGTGCTGCAATAATAAAAAATATGTTAAATATTTGATCCGACAATACTGATCTATCAGTAATGGGGCTCGAAAATAGATCTATAAGCTGTTTAAAAACTAGTGGTGATATAATATTGTCCAACAGAACTCTAGCAGCGTATACAAACAATATAAAATAAAAAGCGCCTTTTTGTTCTCGCATTTGCGGCCAGACGTATTTAAATATCTTCTTCAGGGAAAACATTTCCACACTATATCACAGAAAACCCTTATTTTAAAGCTCCAAATTAATCCTCGTCAGCAAATTGTAGCGAATGCAGACGAGCATAAGTCTTACTAGAAATTAGTAATTCTGAATGAGTACCCATCGCTTCTATTTCTCCATCCTTAAACACTAGAATCTTATCTGCATTTATAACAGTAGAAAGTCGGTGGGCGATAATAATAGAGGTACGATCTTTAACTAAAGCATCAGTAGCTCGTGTAATCATTTGTTCACTTTCAGTATCTAGATGGCTAGTAGCTTCGTCTAAAATTAAAATCTTTGGATCACGTAAAACTGCTCGAGCAATTCCTATTCTCTGACGTTCCCCACCCGAAAGCTTGATACCACGCTCACCTACTACCGTATCGTAACCATCATCAAGTTTTAAAATAAAATCATGGGCCAGAGCAGTTTTCGCAGCATTCTCTATATCTTTTTTAGGTGTGTTTTTTTGCCCGTAAGTAATGTTTTTTGATACAGTTCTTGAAAACAAGTCCACTTCTTGAGGAACAATGGCAATTTGAGAACGCAAACTTTCTTGTGTTACTTCACGAATATCATGTCCGTCAATTAATATTCCTCCTTTTTGAATATCATAAGAACGTAAAAGTAAATTTATGAAAGTTGTCTTTCCACTTCCAGATCTTCCCACAAGTGCACAAGTTGTGCCCGCAGGTATTACTACGTTAATATTTTTTAAGGAATATTGATCGTCATTATGATATGAAAAATAAACATTTTTAAATTCTATTTGCTTTTCAAGGAGTGGTAGCGTCGTAGCATTAGGTGCATCTACCACATGAAGAGGTTCGTCGAGTATCGTGAACATTCTTTCCACTCGAGTCATATTTCTGCGCATGCGAGTAAACAGTGCTCCGAGGTTTGAGAGCGGCTGATAAGCCATATTTTGTAAAGTAACGAAAAGTACAAATTGTCCGATAGTTGCTGTACCATTTAAAACAAACCACGCTGAAAAACCGAGCACAACAATACTACCTGAAGTAGAAATAAATGTTTGAATATTTTCAACATTTTGCCATAGTTTTTCGCCAGTATATTGAATTTCGCGAGCATGAGCCATCAATTTCCGATTATTCTTGGTCTCCACTTCTTCTTGAGAAAATTTCTTCACAGTCAAAACGTTGGCAGCGACGTCGTACATTTCTTTAGCTACATGCTCAAACGCATCGTTTGATTTTTGCTCAATCTGATAAATACGATTGGCGATATTGCGAGTAGCGTATACGTATATTGGAAATGGAATGAGCACTGCAAGCGCAATCCACACATTCTGATACAGAAGTGCAGCAAAAGATGCAAAAAATACTACGAGTGGAGGTATCAAACTTTTTCCAATAATGTCATTGATGACCACATATATTGAAGTTCCACCGCGTTCGATACGACCCATCATTTGCCCACTCGAAGCACCATGATGAAATAATGAGTGCAATTGTAAATATCTTTCTAGAGTTTTATTTTTAACTTCATCTTCGACAGAAGTTGTCAGTTTAAAAAGATTATAAGAATATACGGCTTGCAACGCGTTACCAACCACTGTCACTCCAAGCATTCCGACTGCAGCATACAAAAGCACATGCCAAGGGATTGCCCCACCATTTTTAATAAATTCTGTTAAAGCATCGATGAGTTCCTTGGATATAAAAGGAATACTTACAATAGCTATCTGAGATAAAGTAACAAGTAAAAGCAAAAAAGCTACCTCCCTTTTACGGTTCTTGAGAAGGGAAAATATTCTTTTTAATGTAGAGGGGTTTGTAGAATTCATAAAGACAAAACAGACCTTTTGGGTCTTTTAAAGATTCTAACATGCAAAAGGCTTATTTTAAAGCTCTTCTTGCGCTGGAGGGAGGACTTTGACTTTCCAGAACTTGGTGTGCAAGGTCTTGGATATTTCTTTCAGTTCTTCGTTACCAAGAAGGTAAAGGACGCAGATAGCCGCTACTATGCCCAAAATTCCTGAAATAAATCCTTGCAAGAACACGCCGACTAGAGTGGTGGTACCAAAAATCGGTGAAAGAATATTTAAGAATATGTAGGCCACGAGTCCGAGGAAGAAAGATGCACCGAGGCTTTGGAAAAAAGTTTTGGTGATGAAAGATTCCTTCTTCATAAAATCTTTTTTAACAAAGTACCACTGCAAGATTGCATTCACGATAGTACCAACAGAGTAAGCAAGTGGTAGCATCAGAACTTCAGTACCTGCAATATCTTCTACCTTTAGCATCGACTCTATGAAATATCTAAAGTGCATCGAGTTTTCAAATATATGTGTAAAAATAAAAGATAGGGCAATAATAAGCCCAGCACAAGATAAGTTCATTATTAACGGACGCTTGGTGTCACCTGTAGCGTAGTAGGCTCGAGATAAAAGGGTGATCATCCCCTGCGCCACGATGGAAAGCGAGAATATCGCCAGACACGCCGCCACCAGACGAGTATCTTCCCAAGAAAAAGATCCTGAGCCTAGAATAACACGCACTATCTGCGCACGCACCACTATGAAAAGAAAAATCACGGGCAGTGACCAAAACACTATGGCCCGTGCTGCTTCTTTTAGGTGAGCTTTGAATTCATCCATCTTGCCCATAGTTACTGCTTTGGCCAAAGTCGGGAAGGCTGCCACGGCATAAGAGATACCGATAATATTGAGTGGCACGGATTGTAGATTGAAAGAAAAATTGAATACTGATATAGAGCCCTCCTTGAGAAATGAAGCTAGGGAGATAATGACGATAACTGAAACGTTGTTGAAGGCAAGCCCTAAAGTTCTAGGTAGTGAAGTGGTGGCTACATTTTTTATATCTTTCCAATTTATTGAGGTAGAAATACCTGGCGTAAAACCACACTTTATTGACGAAATTGCTTGTACTCCAAAATGCATAAATGCACCGAGCACTACTCCAAATGCCAAGCCGTAGATATCGAGGTGCGGATATAGAAAAATAACGCCGATCAAAATTCCTACGTTATAAAAGATAGGGCTGAGCGCGTAAATGAAAAACTTTTGAAAAAGCTGGGTGACTGTGCCGAAAAGATTTGAAAGACCGAGGAGTATGGGCGACAAAAGCAAAATTCTCGAAAGTCCTACTAGTTTTGAGTGAAATGGCTCGACAAAACCCGGGGCAATCATGTGCGCGAGGTACGGCATGAATATATACGCTATCACTGAAACGAAAACCATAAGAAGCAAAAAAGAGGTAAAAATGTCGTTCAAATATTTTTGTGCTTCCGGAGTCACCTTCTCCCCATTCATTTTCGCCACGATAAAAGGCACCAGCACTGTCACAGAGGCAAGTGACGCAATACAGATAAATATCAGGTCAGGAATTCGAAATGCTGCATAGTAGGCATCGAGTGTTTGTGATGGGCCGATGAAGTGGGCCATGGCACGGTCCCGGAAAAGCGCCAAAATCTGAGAAAGAAAAGCAAAAAAACCAAGTAGTAGTGCTGCTTGGTTTACATTGCCGTATTTTTTGCTAAGAATTGTAAAAAGTTTCTCCATGCTAAATTACTATGCTCACTAAACGGTTTTTAACGTAAATAATTTTTTTGATTTCACATCCCTCAAGATATTTTAGCACAGCTTCGTTGCCCACCGCTTGTTTTTTTACATCTTCTTCCCCGGCATCAACACCCACCATCATCTCAGCGCGAACTTTACCGTTTACTTGGATGATTATTTTTACTTCAGAGTCTTGCATCTTACTCGCATCAGCCTCTGGCCAGTCCTCTAGCACCAACAAAGTTTTATGCCCTAAATTACTCCAAACCTCTTCTGTAACATGAGGGGCAAATGGTGAAAGTATTTTTAGGAATAACTCAAAATCTTTTTTGGCAAGCTCCTCGGTTTTCTCCATTTCATTCATCAATATCATCATAGTAGAGACAGAAGTATTGAAAGCAAAATTTTCAATATCTTCGGTCACTTTTTTAATTGTCTTATGCAAGATATTTTGAATTGCTGTTGAACTTGAAAAATTCTTCTTTGCTAAAAACCTACGACTCAATTTCCACACTCGCTCCAAGAAGCGTCGTGAACCTACTATGTTGTCTGTGCTCCACGCTAATGACGCATCAAATGGGCCCATAAACATTTCGTATACACGCAAAGAGTCAGCTCCAAATGTTTTTATTACATCGTCAGGATTGATCACATTCCCCCAGCGTTTACTCATCTTGCGATTGTCAGTACCTAGTATCATGCCTTGATTGCGCAGAGCCTTGAATGGTTCTTCGGTCACTACTAGGTCATAATCTTTCAAGAATTTGTGCCAGAAACGAGAATACAACAAGTGGCCTGTAGCATGTTCGGCGCCTCCGACATACATATCGACATCCCTCCAGTATTCAATCACTTTCTTATCAGCAAAGGCTTTCTTGTTTTTCGGATCCATGAATCTGAGGAAATACCAAGAAGACCCTGCCCAACCCGGCATTGTGTTTGTTTCGTATCCTTTTTTTGTCCAAGCAGGCACACTAGCCAGCGGTGATTCCCCTGTGCCAGTGGGCTGATAAGATTTTACGGGAGGGAGCTTGAGAGGAAGTTCCTTCTCGGACAATTCGTTAATCAATCCATCCTTTTGATGCCAAAGTGGTATAGGTTCACCCCAATACCTCTGTCTTGCAAAAATCGCATCACGCATCTTGTAATTCACTTTTTTCTCAGCATATCCTTTGTTAACCAACCAATCAGTAATTTCAGATCGAATTTTTCCAGCCACTCTGCCACTAAACTCGGGCGGTTCATTTAAAACCCCGTTATTCATATCTGAAAAACAAATCTCTTGCTCTAAAACTTTTTGCTTTAATTCTGCATCTACTGGGAACAAAACGGTTTTTAATTTAATATTGAATTTCTCTGCAAAAATAAAATCTCGTTCGTCATGAGCAGAACATTTCACTATTCCTGTACCATAATTTGCCAAGGCAAAGCTCCCCACCCAAATAGGAAGATCCCCATTGCCGAGCGGATCTACAGCGTATCGTCCAGTAAAAATTCCATCTACATCCTTATATTGTTCTCCGAGAGCACTTCTCTTTTCTACTATTTCTTTCGCTTTTTTCAGCACAAGATCTTTTTCTTTTGTACCTTCAAGCAATTTTGGCAAAAGTGGATGATCTGGTGCAATAACAAAAAAAGTATCAGCAAAACATGCTTCGAAATGAGCTGAGAAAGTTTTGATTACTATATTAGAATCCTTGACCTTCGCAGAAAATATCAAGCCCTCACTCTTGCCTATCCAATTCTTTTGAATTTCTTTGATGTGTGGGGACCAATCTAATCCTTCAAGTCCAGAAAGTAGTCTTTCTGCATAAGCCGTGATCCGCATGA
>CAYYKS010000006.1:0-17030 GCA_964469255.1 uncultured Candidatus Saccharibacteria bacterium
ATTTATCCAAATGAATAGTCTCAATATTTAATTTTTTACCAAGTTTATTAGCAAAGGTAGATTTACCTGATCCCGGCAGCCCAACAATTAGAATACGATCCATCAAACCATTATATCAGTTTTTTAATTTGACGCAGTGCAACCTACCTTTGAATAAAACATCACTTTCATTTCTTTCGTTGTGTCAGGCACTAGGATTCCCTTTTCTTCTACTAGTGGGTAACGTAGCTTTTCAATCCCAGTTTGGTCTGCGCGCGGTCGATAGATTTCTTTTTCTTTATTTTGGGATCCTTCGATAGTGTAGGCAAATACCACGTCGAGCATCCCTTCGCGAATAGTTCCAGTCAAAGTTCCATTGTAGCCATTATTCATATCCGGTCCTTCCTGTGTTCCAGATTTGGTGCCAGTGGCTAAGCCGCCTCTCACATTTATTTTCATTGTCTCGCTCACTTTATATGGTTCATTTGTTGTAGCCGCATGACTGTAGGTATAACATTGCTCACCATCGGCAAATATTGCTACCTCTGGTAGATTGGTTTTTTCTATAGGAGTATTTTCTTCTATCTGCTGATCGATTTCTGCCATCTCGCTCAAAGAAGAATACAAATACACTACAAAAGCTCCCACTATCAAGAGAATCAAAATACTAGTAATAGTTTTTTTATTCATGTTTTTATAATAACAGAATTACTATAGAGCAGTCGCGCATGTACCATCAGTTTGCTTAAACACTACTTTTGTATCGTAAGTAACTTTAGTTATATCCACAAATTTCTCGCCACTTGCATCCACGTCTCCATATCCTCGCACAAAGTCATTTCCTTGCTTCTTGAATATCACTTCCATATCAGAAGTCATACCCTCAGATTGAAACTTATATCGTCCGAACAAAATACCGTCACCAGGCGTATATGTACCTACAAAATCTCCAGTCGAACTATCCTTTTCAAAATTCTTGAACACCAATCTTCCGCTGACATTGTTTCCAGATTGGTCTTGAACGTTTAGTGTGTACACATCTTTTGCGAGTGTTGCCACATAGCAACCTTCTACATTCTCCACCTCATTATTTGTAATTGGTAGATTCTCATCCACTACTACACTAGTCTTCGACTTCATATTCGCCGATATCGCCAGTCCCGCTAATAAAAGTAAAATCAAACCCAATATTATTTTTGTATTATTTGTCATATATAGATTATAGCCGATTTAAGCCAAAATTTCTTACAAAGTCTGCTCTACCCCTTTGATAATAGGTACATCCAATACCAAAAGAGGTAAAAGCATTACAATACAGCAAGCTTTTCCAACGCCCTTTCCATAATTCGGTCGCCAATAACACCCCAATCAAAATATTGTTTGTAATCTTTTATATTAATCAATTTTATTTCCGTAATAGAGCCTGCGGGGTCAGAAATAAATGATCCGTATGGTTTTACTTTGCATGCATATCTGAGTTGGTATACAAAACTACTATCTCTAGTATCAATAACTTTTTGATAGCCCACTGGCGAACATAATACTACTTCCATATTTGATTCTTCTTGAATTTCTCTTCTTAGGGTTTCTTCAAAAGTTTCTCCTTTTTCGATAGTTCCACCAATTAAACCCCAAGCATTTTTCTTACCCCCATACCCAATAACAATTTTCCCATCATAAAAACAAACCCCATATGTTTGAGTACATTTGGTTTTATCAAGATGATCAAATGAATCTGCGTCAGAATATTCAAAAATATACTCAATACCACTATATCCTGTGTATCTATTTGTTAAATTCATAGTGCTGCGAGACTTGGATTCGAACCAAGATACACGGTTCCAGAAACCGTAGTCCTACCATTAGACGATCTCGCAATAACAACTTCACAATAGTACAAAAATCCCTTTTTATCAATGATTTGGTATACTGCATATATGAATAAAAAAATATTAACTCTCATTGTAATCATACTGGCTCTAGGCTTGATGGGTGGTGTATTTGCTAAATACAAGAATCAGCCGACACCTGAGGAAGTCATAGTAGTACCCGAAGACGATGAAAACTACGCATGTACTATGGATGCGAAAATGTGCCCGGATGGTTCATATGTAGGAAGAACTGGTAAGGATTGTCATTTCGAGGAATGCCCTGAAGCTTCTGCAACTTCTGCAACCATCACTACCAGTCTTGGTCAAGAAAAAACTGCTCTAAATGTTACACTTCTCCCAAAAGAAATTGTTTCCGATAGTCGTTGTCCTATAGATGTCACTTGTATCTGGGCTGGCACAATCGAAGTGAAAACTACCATGTCTACCAAGGTTGCTCATGGTGAGCACATTCTAAAATTGGGCGAGCCAAAAACATTTGGTGATTACGAAATTACCTTGACCGAGGTCACCCCAAGCCCAAACACTAGAGTTGAAAATCCTGATGCTGTATACAAATTCACCTACCAAGTGTTGAAAAAATAAGGATATATATGGTAAAATATCTGCATAATATGATTAGGCGCAAGTCAGTACAATCTCGCCGGGGGTTCACTCTGATGGAACTCCTTGTGGTAGTAGGTATCATTGGTCTACTCGCCTCCATCGTGATGGCTGCCCTTACAAACAGCCGTGGCAAAGCTACTGATAGCAAAATCAAATCCCAGTTGACTAGCATGCGCAACCAAGTTGAACTTTACAATGGTACTGGCACAGCTTTTGCCGTAAACACATGTGTCATAACAGCAGGAACTATTTTCGGAACTACAAATAATGGTATCGGGAGTCTAATACCTCTTCCTTTAGCCAACACTCGCTGCTACGCTGCGGCTGGTTTGCCAAACGCAGGCACACGCTGGGCAGTAGCAGCTCTCACTACCACGGGGGTATGGTGTGCCGATTGGACTGGAGCTTCTCGCGAAAGAAACGCTTCTGGCGCTCTATATACAACATTGGCTCTTACAATACCTACTGATAGTTGTAGTTAAAGCCACCTCTAGTAAATGATTTTGTTTTTCATGTATAATATAAGAATTACTAACTAATATTTTTATATATGGAGTTAACAATATTTTTATCAAAAATTTGGGGTCCGATAATTCTAGCCATAGGTCTAGGTATATTTTATAATCGCGCTTATTACGTCAAGATTTATCGCGATCTTGAAAAGGGCACCTTAGCAGTGCTCACCTTCGGCATGGTAGCCATGGCTGTCGGTATTGTACAGATTCATTTTCACAATATCTGGACAAATTTACCCGCCGTTTTTATAAGCTTCATGGGTTGGGGTCTATTTCTAAAAGGTGCAGCTTTTGTCATCGCACCCAGCTTGGTAGACAAAAGTGGTGATTATTGGGCAGATAAAAACTTACTTTCCTTAACTGGTACGGCAACTCTTATTATTGGTGCTTATCTTTCTTGGGTGGGTTACTTAGTTTAGATGGAAAAAATAAATTTGATAAAAGATGCTTGGGCACTGGAGACGACCAATATTTTTGAGGTCTTAAATACCTCCGAACAAGGCTTGTCAGAAAAAGAAGCCATGCACCGCCTCGGAATTTACGGCAAAAATATTTTTCACAAGCAAGAAAAACTCAGTGCCGTCACTATATTTTTAAAACAACTCGCCAGCCCTCTTATATTTATACTTATCGCTGCTACTATCATAACCGCACTACTCCGTGAATGGACCGAAGTAGTAGTTATAACTTTTGCAATATTAGTAAATGCAGGACTTGGTTTTTATCGAGAATACCATGCGGAAAACACGTTACAGAAACTTAGCACCTTCATTAAGGATCGCGCTAGAGTAATCAGAAGTAATCATGAACAAGAAATAGATTCAGAAATGCTCGTTCCCGGGGACATCATCAAGCTCTCATATGGGAACCGTATCCCCGCCGATGCTCGAGTTCTAAGTACAAACAATTTCAGTGTAGATGAATCCATACTTACGGGCGAATCCGCACCTGTCCAAAAATCTACACAGATAAAACCCATTTCGGTTCCGGTAGCTGAACAAACAAACATGCTTCACGCCGGCACTCTGACTATAGACGGTTTTGCCACTGGAGTAGTAGTGGCCACTGGGGACAAAACCGAAATAGGAAAAATCGCTGGCCTAGTTTCCAGCATCCACCGCGCCAAAACTCCCATACAAAAAGGTATTTCACGGTTGGCTTGGGTCATATTTGGAATCGTACTTATAATAGTAATTGGAATTTTTCTACTCGGAGTATCTCGCGGAGAATTAATTTCAGAAATGCTGGTGCTATCTGTAGCTGTCGCTGTAGGCGCTGTACCTGAGGCTTTACCCATAGCTCTGACTGTTATCCTGGCTATCGGTGCAGAACGCATCGCCAAAAAGCGTGGAGTAGTCCGCACACTTACAGCTACAGAAACCCTTGGCTCCACAAGTTTGATAATGACTGACAAAACAGGCACACTGACTGAAGCAAACATGAGTCTAGTCGGAATTTATACTGCAGATGAACTTAAAAATGGTGATACTCTGCCAAAACCCTATAGTGAAAATGATAGAGAAATGCTCGAGATTGCCCTAGCCAATGTAGATGTGTTGGTCGAAAATCCAACAGATATTTTATCAAAGTGGAATTTTAAAGGAAAACCTTTTGAAGTTAATATTACCAAAACAGCTCGGGACAACAGTCTCGATGTTTCTCGTTTTGGCGGAAATACCAATCCCCAAATCCTGATACCCTTCAATTCCACACACAAACTTTCTGTTTCTATGTTTGGCACACTTTTTACCATCATGGGCGCTCCAGATATTTTACTAGCTCGATCCAAAATGGATGCCCAAACTTATACTAAGATCGAAACGTGGATAAATAAATCAAGCGAAGAAGGTAAAAGGCTTATTGCCCTAGGCAAAAAATCTACACCTATAAACAATGTATCTGAAGTGCAAGACATCGAGTTCGTCGGCATCCTAGCCTTTCACGATCCAGTGCGCAAAAAAGTTCCCGAGGCCATCAAAAAAATAGAGTCTCTCGGTATTCGCATCGTCATGGTCACTGGAGATTTAAAAGGTACAGCAATATCAGTCGCCCGTGAAATAGGTTGGAATATTACCGAAGGACAAATAATTACCGGTAATGATTTAAAAACTATTGACGATGAATCACTACTCCAAATGATTCCGTCAATCAAGATTTTTGCTCGCGTCACCCCCGAAGACAAGCTACGCATCGGACTACTCTACCGCAAGCTCGGCGAAGTAGTGGCCATGACTGGTGATGGCGTAAATGATGCTCCGTCACTCAAAGCTATGGATATAGGCGTAGCGCTCGGCTCTGGTAGTGATGTAGCAAAAAGTGCCGCTGACCTGGTACTACTAGACGACAATTTTCAAACCATAAGCCACGCAGTACAGGAAGGACGTCGAATCTTGGCAAACATCCGAAAAACATTTGTTTACCTGATGTCGAATTCTCTGGACTCAGTTTTTGTTATTGGTGGAAGCTTCCTTGTAGGAATTGCTTTACCCTTATCCGCTCTTCAAATCATCTGGGTAAATCTTTTCACCGGCAGTCTACCTGCTCTCGCCTTTGCGTATGATGAAGACTTTGACCATGAGGCCTCCAACAAATACAATTTGAAATCCATTTTCACCAATGAAGTAAATATACTCACCTTTGGTATCGGAATATTTAGTTCCTTGCTTCTATTCTTTATGTATTACGGTCTAGTACATTTTGGAGTAGATATTCCTCTGGCGCGCTCAGTATTCTTTATATGTTTTGCTTCATATATATTGGTAATAGCTTTTTCTTTTAGAAGCCTCCACAAACCTCTATTCTCTTATCCAACATTTTCCAACAAAAAATTAAATCAAAGTATCTTGATAGCCATTGCCTTCCTAGTAGCCACTATGGCCATACCCATGTTGCGTGATTTGTTTGGGCTAATATCTATTCCACTAGTTTGGACTTGGTTTATAATTGGCTGGCTTGTACTCAATGTTCTGCTAGTTGAATTCGCCAAATTACTGTTTAGACTCAAAAAGGGTTAGTATCTACTCAGAAGATAACTTCATGGTTTCTGATAGTTATCGTCAGTTTTATTCTAATGGTATATCTAAAACATTTCAAAAAGGATATACTGAATAAATGATATTTTCTATCAAGAATATAATGCTCGGTTTACTAATATTGTTAGTGGCTTTCATTATTATTGATGGCATACGCTTTTACCTACTTTTTCGAAAAGGCACCAAGCTAGCGAGTGCCGCCGTCCCCTACGAGCGAATAATGTCTGATGCAAAAATGAAAATCTTGGTATTGGGTGACAGTACTGCAGTGGGTACAGGCACAGCAAACAATATAGGCAGCACTGCAGGCAGACTCGCTAGTGTTTATCCAGATGCCAGTATTACCAACCGTGCTGTAAACGGATTGAAATTAGAAGGGCTATTAAAACTCTTAGCCAAGTCAGACGAAAATGAACACTTTGATACCATCTTGGTACAAATCGGCGCAAACGATGTCATCAGAATGACTAGTATGGATGACATAGAGAAACGGGCGCAATTAGTTATCGAAAAACTAAAGAATAAAACCGACAAGCTGATAATTCTTCATTCTGGAAATATAGGCGATGCTCTGATCTGGCCTGTATATATGAGGCCCATAATTAAAAGCCGTAGCTATGAAATTAGAGAAGTTTATAAAAAGCTTGCGAGTGATCTTGGAGTCCACTATGTAGATCTCATCAATGCTCCATCTGATAAACTTCTGCGAGACTTCCCCACCACTTATTACTCAAAAGACTTTCTACATCTCAACGAAGCTGGCTACGGACTTTGGTTTGATGAAATAAAAAAGGCTTTATAACGTCTATATATCATATGAAAAAAACATAATATATTTATTAATGTTAATATAAAAGATATGAATAAATTAAATGTATTAATAATTATTATTTTCGTAGCAATCATTGCCTGGCTTGGATTCTCTAAAATAAATAAAAAGGAGGAAGTACCCGCACCTATAGTCGAAGAAAAATCAGAAAAAATAACTTACAATAACACTGATGTGGACCATATAGTAGTAGACTTACCTTTCCCTGGTGCAGTCACTGGTAAAGAATTTAAAGTTATGGGTAAAGCTCGCGCATTTTATTTCGAAGGATCTTTTCCAATAGACGTCTTAGATAGCCAAGGAAAAATATTAGTACAGACTTATGCCACCGCCCAAGGTGAATGGATGGTAGATGCTTTTGTACCCTTTGAAGCAAACGTAAAAGTCCCAGAGACATACATAGGTCCAGCAACACTGGTACTACACAAAGACAACGCTTCTGGGCTTCCCGAGCATGACGCTTCCATGTCCTTCCCTTTTACGATAGAATACTAAAAGGCTGATTATCAGCAATTACAAATATAACAATAATTAAATTTTATGAATAAAACATTGATGTGGGTTTTAGTAGGAGCAGTGGTGTTGCTAGGTGGATATTCTATTTACAAGAACAAGGCTAAGGATATGCCAGAAAATCCTGAATTAGCTCCGACATTTAATACAGAAACAGGTAAGAAAATCCCTTTCTCAGAATTCGTAAAGCAAGGTGGATCTTATAAATGTGAAGTTCACCAAGCTTTGAGCGACTTTGAAAACACAGGTACAGTTTATCTATCAGGTGGCATGATGCGTGGAGAATTTACTACAATAGCTGAAGGACGAAACATGGATACTACTTTTGTTTACAAGGACGGCTTCATGCACACCTGGTCAAACCTTATGCCAGGCATGGGCTTCAAAATGAAAGCTGACCCAACGCTCGCAAACAATGACGCAGCCGCTTCAGGAACTTATTCTTGGAACGCTACAGAAATCGGTGACTATGATTGCGTAGTCTGGACAGCAGATGCTTCTAAATTCGAGATTCCAACCAATATTACCTTTAAGGAACCGGGCAAATAATAATGCAACCAGAACTACCGACCAAGACCTATAGATTGCAGATATTTCTATTAGCTTTGATAATCATCGGGCTAGGACTGATTTTTACTCGCCATGTTTGGGTACCCAGGCTTGTAAATGAGCTACTGACCGATGAAGAAATAAAAGCCAACGACCCAGCTCCCGCACAACCAATTTCTATCAGCAGTAAAGATATAAAAGAAACCAACTTTATTGGAAAAATGTCGGTGCTTTCTGGCGATGGCAATCTAGTCGCTGAATCAAATAAATACATCGCAAAGACTATCTCCGAATTCAAGAAACAAGCTGACGAACAAGTGCCTGATCTGCGTAAAAAATTCGGCATGGATAATCCTACCGCAAATTACACTATAGATATCTCAGCAAAACTTGTAGAGGGTCATCTTACAAAAGCTATGGTCCTTACTGTATACACCTTTACTGGCGGCGCCCATGGTAGTAGCTACTATAAAGTCTTTAATGTCTTCACTACTTCCGACAAGATCATCACCCTTAGTGATACTATCAAAAACGAAAAGCATACCGAATTTACTAATCTTGTAAAAAAAGAATTGAAGAATTGGAAACCCGATGGCTATAGTGTAGTTTTCCCAGAGACAGTAGATGGACTTTTCTTTGCATCATTCAAAAGTTGGTCTTTGGACAAAGAAAATCTAGTTTTATACTTTGACCAATACGAAGTTGGTCCTGGATCTCTGGGTGCGTTCCCATTCCCTATTCCTCTCAAGAAACTTCCTGATTTCTTTTAAACTTATAGTTTAGTTACTATTTCTTTGCGCAAGCTTTTATAAAAGCCGTAAATAGTGGGTGCGGAGAAAGTGGTCGAGCTAAAAATTCTGGATGGTATTGAGTACCTAGGAAAAATGGGTGCACGCCCTTTGGTAGTTCAGCGATTTCCATCAGGGTTCCATCCGGTGACCGCCCTGAAAATACTAGACCTTTAGCCTCTAATTCTTTTACGTAAGCATTGTTCACTTCATAACGATGTCGGTGTCTTTCGCCAACTTCCGCCTTGCCGTAGCTAGCTCGAGCGATAGTTCCTGCGCTAAGTACTGCTTGATATTCTCCGAGTCGCATAGATCCTCCGTATAAATTCTTTTTTAAATTTTCTTTTTGTGATTCCATTACATCTATAACTAGATTTTTAGAAGCTGGATTTACTTCTTTGGTGTTTGCGTCTTTGAGTCCGAGTACATTTCGGGCGTACTCGATAACCATCATCTGCATACCATAGCAAAGTCCAAAATAAGGGATTTTATTTTTACGAGCAAACTCGATCACTTTCAAGTTCCCTTCCACTCCGCGTGCTCCAAATCCTCCAGGCACTATTATGCCGTCATATTTCTTGAGCTCTTTTAGTTTAGCAGGATGTTTTTCATAATCCACAGAATTGAGCCATGAGATAATCGGCTTTTTGTTTTCTGCATAACTAGAATACTTCAAGGCTTCGATAACTGACAGGTACGAATCAGACAAAATATAATCCCCTGTTTCAAAATATTTACCAATCATAGCTATCTTTACTGTTTCCTTGCCATTGTGAGCGTGCTTAGCAAAATTCTTCCACTTATTCCAAGCACTAATATCGGGCTTCTTGCACACTACTCCTATCAAATCACACAGCTTGTCAGAAAGTTTTTCTTTTTCAAAATTGAGCGGTATATCATAAATACTATCTACATCTGGCGCAGAAATTATTCTGTCTGGCTGAAAACTACAAAGAAGAGAAAGTTTTTCTTTACGCTTTTCATCTAGAGCCACGTCTGCACGAGCTACCAGTATATCTGGCTGGATACCTGCACTATTTAAGGCGCGGACAGCGTGCTGGGTAGGTTTAGTTTTCATCTCTCCGATTTTTCCTGGTGTTGGTAAATATGAAACCATAACAAAAGAAACATCTCTTGGGGTTTTCAATTTCATCATACGGGCAGCCTCGAGAAACAACATATTTTGATATTCTCCCACCGTACCTCCGATTTCTATTATCGCTACATCAGCATTAGCACGCGCACTAGCTTCTTCGACACGTCGTATTACCTCTAGCGGTATGTCGGGCACAACCTCTACATTTTTACCTTTGTATTCTAGATTGCGTTCTTTGTCGATAACTGTTTGATACACTCGACCAGTAGTCATATAATTTATGCGAGTAAGATCAATACCTAAAAATCTTTCATAGTTCCCCATGTCTTGGTCAGTCTCGTCACCATCAGACAAAACAAAAACCTCACCGTGTTCGGTGGGGTTCATAGTGCCGGCGTCTAGGTTTATGTATGGATCGATTTTGATAGCAGTGACAGCTAGTCCGCGGTTCTTGAGGATGAGCCCGATACTAGAGGCAGTAATACCCTTTCCGACTCCAGAAATCACACCTCCCACCACGAAAATATACTTTGTTTTTTTCTCTGCCATAACTATCTTATTTATTTAAATATTTCCTTGCCGCAATGTAGCTCGACAGCATCCCCAGAAATATACCTGATAATAACGTAATTCCGAAAATTTGAATAAAGTTTGAGGTGTAATACCCGTACAAATCTAGCCCCAAAAACCCAGTCATATTACGCCCAAACCATGCTGTCACAGGCCAGAAAATGACCATAGTAATCAGCGTAGATATTATACCGTATATTGCTCCTTCCACCATAAAAGGGCCGTTTACGCGGATTTTAGAGGCACCCACCAGCCGCATAACACTGATCTCCTCGCGAGAGATAAATATGGTCAAACGGATAGTATTAAAGGTAATAATCACAGACACTACGATAAATAGGAAAGTCACAATAAAACCCAGTTTTTGCGCTCCCGAAATTATAGAATTCAATCTTTCGATGACTACTTTGTTCTGGTGGTAGTTTACTTTATCGATGATGTTACTAGAGTTCGTGACTAGAGCATTGTCAGACTGCAGAAAGTTCGAAATACTTTCGTACTGGTTTACTTCTTTGGCTTTAATATTCAAATATGCTCCAAGGGGGTTGGTGCCGATCTCATCCAGCGCTTGTATGGTCGGATAATCTCTCTCATGTCGCTCTCTGAAAATCCGCAGTGATTCTGCCGCAGACACGTAGGAAATATTTTGTACCTCTGGAAGTTTCTCCAAGGATGATTTCAAAAGCATGATCTTGTCCTCAGGTGCGCCCACAGTAAAGTATATAGTCACGTCCACCTTATCCTTAATCGCCGCCAGTGAAAAGAATAAAACTGTTTGTAGGAGAATAATTCCGACGATAACTGAAAGAGTGATAGTGGTCACCAGTACCGCCGCCCATGACACTATACCTCCTCTCTGGAAGTTTACGAATCCTGACTTTATTATTCTTTTTAAATCGGTCATCATATATTTTTATTCTATCACACTTATTTTTCTGTCTTCTCCTTATGGTGGGCAGCCTTGGTGTCTCGGATAATCTTACCGTTTTCCATGGTCACCACACGTTGCCCCACAGAGTCTATCACTCCTCGGTTGTGAGTAGTCAAGATTACAGTAGTACCGAGGCCATTTATTTTCTTTAAAATTTCCACTACTTCATGAGTATTTATAGGGTCGAGGTTTCCAGTCGGCTCATCAGCAATGATAAGCTCAGGTTGGTTGATGATGGCTCGGGCAATGGCTAGGCGCTGTTGTTCACCTCCAGACATTTGATGTGGGAAATGGCTAATTTTATTAGCGAGGTCTACAAGCTCTAGCACATGTGGCACATCGGTAGCTATTTCTTCGTCGCTCTTGCCAGCCGCTTCCATAGCAAAAGCAATATTTTCATACGCAGTTTTATTAGGAAGCAATTTAAAATCTTGGAAAACCATACCGATACGTCGGCGAAGCTTAGTCAGGTCAGTATTTTTAAGTTGATGCACATTTATAGATTCAAAAAATACTGTACCTTCCGTCGGCTTATCGTCAGACAGTATCATGCGGGTCAATGTAGTCTTACCAGCACCAGAATGCCCCACAATAGATACAAATTCCCCTGCGGTTACTGTAAAAGTAATGTCGTCGAGAGCCACTGAGTCACCATAAGTTTTGGTTACATTGTTGAAATAAATCATTACCCCTGTATTGTATCATAATCCTACAAATTTTTCTCTGCTTCGATAAAAATATCTAGTTCCCCTTCTAAAACCGCGTCCACATTTGAAGTTTCTGCCTCAGTCCGATGGTCTTTGACCATTTTATATGGGTGCAATACATAGGAACGGATTTGATTCCCCCATTCTATCTCTGTATTTTTGAGTTTCATCGCATCTTCTACGCTTTTCTTCTCTTCTTCGGCACGTTTAAATATTTTTGCCCGCAAAATAGCCATAGCTGACTCACGGTTTTGTTCTTGAGACCGGCCATTTGAAGAATGCACAGCGATTCCAGTCGGAGTATGTACTATGCGCACTGCCGTTTCGCGCTTATTTACATTCTGCCCACCCGGACCACTAGAACGAGCAAATTCTATTTTTAAATCTGCCGGTGGTATAACAAAGTCTTTATCTTCAAGCTTGGAAAATTTCGGCAGGATTTCCACCAAGGCAAAAGAAGTATGGCGAAGTTTCTTGGCATCAAAAGGTGACACTCGCACCAACCGATGCACTCCAGATTCTTTTTTTAAAGTTCCATATGCACCCTTACCTACAATTTCTACAGACACATTTCTAAACCCATTGTGGTCATTTTTATTTTCATGAATCAAAGCTATGCTCCAACCACGCCTACCAATATATTTTGCGTACATATCAAACAGCATTCCGGCAAAATCTTCCGCATCATTGCCCCCAGCCCCAGAAATTATAGTCAGTATGGCATTGCCTTTATCGTATTTTCCTGCACCTTCTTTTTTTGCTTTCAGTTCTTCTAGTTCTCGAAGTGTGACCTGTGCTTTATTTTTATCAGTCCAAAAATCCGGCCCTTGCATCTCCGTCTCTAGTCTTTCTATTTCTTTCTGTATTTCATTGGTATCTTCCATAACTCATAGAGTATACCAAATTTAAAAGAGCCAGCGACATTTCCTCCTTTCGGGCGTCGCCGGCTCTTACTTTCGAAGGTGATCGTCACCAACACCGTGATTACGGCGCTCGCGTTCGCGTATCGCATCGAGAACGACTTGAAGCCTCTCCGAAGCCGTGAGTCTGGGGTCAGCCACGTCCCCGTATCCTAGAGAATACAGAATGTCCGCGGCAGTCATCTCAGACCAACTCAGTTGCAACCCTTGTTCCATTTGTTCTCCTCTGCATTCAAAATACCAACTAAAAACCTAAAAGTTAATTTTTCCACTCCACCTAACATTTTTTAACTATTTGTTAAATCTATTAGAAAACCACATATACGCCATGGCTGATATATGGTTCGTAACTAAACCTCCACTATTGAGCTAAATACACTCACTGCAGGACCTTCCATAATTATATTATTATCATTGTCGGAAGAAAGAACCAGCCTACCACCTCTGAATTCTATACCAGCACTTCCTTCAACCTTTCCAAGACTTTTAAGTAAGGCGTATATAGAGCAAGCTCCACTTCCACAAGCCAATGTCTCACCACATCCCCTTTCCCAAACTCGTACCTTGAATTCTCCATCTTCTTTTTCTTCTACAATTTCAAAATTTATTCTGTTAGGAAAATTTTTATTATTTTCAATTAACGGGCCTATTACATTCAAATTATATTTCGATACATCATCCACAAAAGCAATAGCAAAAGGATTTCCCATGGCCACAAAATTTAAATTAAAACCTTCTAAACTCATTGGCTCCTTTGGAAAATCTTTATGAGAAAAAGAAATGGGCCCCATATTTACTGAGTAAGTTCCATCTTCCTTGTAATCAATTGTTTTTACCCCTGCTCGTGTTTCTATCTTGAAACTTTTTTTATCTTTTAAAATATTATCTTTGACGAATTTAGTAACGCAACGTACACCGTTGCCACACATCTCTGCCTTAGAACCATCAGCATTCATATAATTCATAAAACAATCTCCCTTGTCCGAGCTCTCCACTAAAATTAGTCCATCCGCACCTATACCTCGATGCCTATCGCAAAGAGAAACAATTTGCTCGGTAGTTAAAGAAATGCGGCCATTCATGTTATGAATGACTATAAAATCATTCCCCAACCCATGCATTTTTGTAAATTGTATGTTCATATAATTTTATTAATTGTAACAGAAATAAATAATGGGGACATGTCGCCGTCCCCGATTGCGCCTAAGTTAAAGGGTGATTTTCAAGATCCTCGTCATCTTTTGATAGCCACAACAGGCATGGATTAACTGGGCTTAAAATTATACTTAGATCGTATTCTGCGATAATTTTAGCCGCCCGAACTTCTGTTCTAGGAAGTGGAAAAGCCGTTTGGATCTGGTGAGTTGTACCCTTCCATACAGACCAACGAATCACCCACTTACCATCCCTCGTATCAATGTACATATGGTTCCTCTAAAAATTATTATGAAGAGTAATTGTATTATAGTTAATTTTTTTAACATTGACCTTGCATTTGTAACATTTTGTTAAATCTATTAGAAATAACATTTAACTAAAAAGCCAGCGACATTTACTCCTTTCGGTGTCAGCTGGCTTTATTCTCGATGGTGATTGGCACCAACACCGTTAAACTTCTGCGAGCAAGATACAAACTTTTCCACCGCAGTGCCGAAGCGCCTAAGTTATTAGGAAATTTCCTTGACCTCTCCGAGCAACTTTATCTTTCCGAGCAACTTTTCGATCACCAGAATTCGCACAAGGACCTTGTCCTCATCCACATAGTGGAGCGTTTCAAGCTCCTGCTCGAGAAGCTGTCGCAGTTCTTCTTTCTGACTCACCGTTCGACTCCTTTAGTAAGGTACGAGAAACATAAACCAGACTTCACTGTCCCATTTGTAGTCCGGATTAGCACCTTGCTCACCTAGATGTCGTACTTGCTGCTCAGTCAGATTTCCTTGAAGAACCTCCGGACCACGAAATTCCTCCTCTGAAAGAGCTACGACTACCAAGGACTTGGTTTGCCTATCTGGAAAAGGCAAATTGTCGGGATGAAAGTTTGCGGTGACATCGCGCAAAGCTGAGATGTGTTTGCCAAGAGGCGTTATCCATCCCCTCCCTTTTGCCTCAACCAAGACTTGTTTCGTTGTGGGTTTGTGTTCTACTTCCCATCCCGTCTTGATTGCGCCCACACCGTACTTTTCGCCATCCAAAAGTATTATCGCGAGTGGCTCTCTCCTTACTTCTTCAAGCCAAAGAATGAGCCCTCGTACAAAATAGTAGACACCACCCACTCCTTGTTCGTTGTGATGCACTAGTTGTTCGAGATGCTGTTTAAGGACCACCTCCACGAACCTCTTTTTGGAAGCGTATCTGTAAACTGCCGGCACCCTGTAGGGTGCTTCGTGCCATTCCATAACAATCACTATCTCCTATTATTGAAGAACAGATATCGTCGAAATTGACGACATGTTCTAATTCAACTTAACAACTTTCATTATTGATGTTAATTTTTTTAACATTGACCTTGCATTTGTAACATTTTGTTAAATTTGATAGAATATTTAAATGATCAAAATACAACCTATCGTACGAGAATTAGTACTCAAAGAGCTCGAAGCTTGCTTTGCTCTAACCAATGGCTACATGAACATGAGTAGCTACGCCCACCACATAAAACCAAAAGTAGAAGCGCTGACTAAAAAGCAGGTCACTATTGCATCACTCGTTGTATCCCTCTCACGTCTAAGAAAAGAATTCAAAAAAGAAAAACCACTCATCCGCGATGTACCTATAACCAACATCACCACCAAGCTACCGCTGACCGAGATAGCCTACGAAAATACAAATAAATTTATCAAAGATCTAGATTCTCTGCACAAGAATATTTCGATCTCACAAGACGATTTTTTTACTATGACTCGCGGAACCCACGAAGTAGACATCATCTGCTCGGCCAGTCTAGAAAAAAAAGTTCTAAAACATTTTAAAATCAAACCCAAGTGGATCAATCACAATTTTGCTGCAGTTGGAATTTCCTATGGTGAAGAGGTATTTGGTATGCCAAATATATTCTTCTCACTACTAGCCGTAACCGCGCGAGCCCAGATAAACATCGAAGAGCTAGTGTCCACCCCCACTGAACTTATTTTTATCGTAGCTGAAAAGGACTTCGCCAAAACTGTGGCTTTGTTTTCAGCCCTCCATAGAGAAGTAAACCCGAAAAACTAATCCGCCTTTGGAAAAATTCTACATTTGCTATACTTAAAAGATGACAGATGAAAAAAGAATAAACAAAGATTATATCCACCATCAGAATTCCCCTATCGCCAATGTCTTGCGAGAGATTGTTTTTGGACTCGAAGACGGCATGGTTTCTACTCTCGGGTCCATCACTGGTATTGCCATCGGTAGTAATAATCATGCGACCGTCATCTTGGCAGGCGCGGTGATCATCTCAGTAGAATCTATCTCCATGGGAATCGGGTCTTATCTATCAAATCTTTCCGAAGAAGAAATGAACGCGAGAAAAATAAAAGAAGAAAAAGAGGAACTAAAAAATTCTCGCCCTGAAGAAATAGAAGAACTGTATCAAATATATTTAAAAGACGGCTGGTCACCAGATTTAGCAAAACAAATGTCTGCGGAAGCTTCTAAAAATGAAAGTCTGATCTTAAATGAAATGATTACCCGAGAATTGAAAATCCAGCCAAGTGAAGAATCCATATCGATCAAAGGAGGGTTCTACATGTTTTTTGCCTACATTTTAGGCGGCCTTATTCCACTGTGTGCGTACTTTGTCTTACCGATAAAACAGGCTCTGCCAATATCTATCGTCATCACCCTGCTTGGACTCTTTGTTCTCGGCATGAGTATGACCAAGTTTACCAAACAACCATTGCTAAAATCTGGAATGCGAATTCTCATAATGGGAGGAATCGCTCTGGTAGCTGGTCTTCTAGCTGGCTTATTCCTAGAACAATAATTCTGAGCCGATGGACAGGATTGAACTGTCGACCCTCACTTTACGAAAGTGATGCTCTACCAACTGAGCTACATCGGCTGATCACTGTGGAGCCGTTGCGCAGGATTGAACTGCGGACCTCGTCATTACCAATGACGTGCTC